>RFUD01000366.1 GCA_009923125.1 Planctomycetia bacterium | reverse complement strand
GACCAGACGCCGAGCTTCCTGGCCACGCGGCAGACGATCCTCGACCTCGGCGGCCGCCGGATCAGCCGCACTGACTACGACCGCGAGTTCAGCCTGCCGGTGCTCGGGTTTTACCGGCGTCATGGCGTCACCGAGCCCGGTGCCGCGATCGACCGGGCGTATTTCGCCGCCTACGAACGCGTGATCGATCGCGGGCGGCTGTTCCCCGGCGTTCGGGAGGCGCTCGAGTCGCTGTCGCGGCAGCGGGTGCCGACGAGCCTGTTCTCGACGCTGCGGCAGGATCTGCTGGAGGCGGCCTGCGACGCGTGCGGCATCCGCGGCCTCGTGGGGGAGATCCACGGCTCCGTTCCGAACAAGGTGCGCGGCATGCCCGACCACCTGAAGCGGATCGGCCGACGGGCCAAGGCCGACGTGCTGTTCATCGGCGACACCGATCACGACATCGAGGCGGCGAACCGGCACGGCCTGACGTCGGGCTGCGTCCTTTCCGGCTACCACGGGGCATCGCGGCTCCTCGCGGCGGGGCCGAGGTTCGTGTGGCGGGAGCAGGCCGACTGGGGGCCGTTTTTCGCGCCGCCGGCCGCGGCCGCGAAGCGTGTTCCCCGCGACCACCCCGTGGCCACCGTGGGGGCGCTGATCTCGAATCCCGAGGGAAAAATCCTCCTCGTGTTGACGCACAAGTGGGGCCATTCCTACGGCATCCCCGGCGGCAAGATCGAGAAGGGGGAGACCGCGGTCGCGGCCTTGCGGCGGGAGATCCGCGAGGAGACCGGCCTGGCGATCTCCGACGTCGAGTTCGTGGTCGTGCAGGACTGCGTCGACTCGCCGGAATTTTACGTTCCCGGAAGCCATTTCCTGCTGTTCAACTACGCCGCCCGCACGCGCGGCACGAAGGTCAGCCTCAACGACGAGGCGCTCTCGTACCTGTGGGTGGAGCCGCGTCAGGCGCTGTCCTTGCACCTCAACACGCCGACGCGGAGACTCATCGAAGCGGTCCTGTCCCCTCCCGCCGGAATCCCCGGCTGAAGCCCCCATGCCCACGGCCCTCGTCACCGGCGGCGGAATTCGCATCGGCCGCGCGATCGCGCTGGCGCTCGGCCGCGCAGGGTACGACGTGATCGTGCACGCCAACCGCTCGGTCGCGGAGGCGGAGGGGGTGGTGCGACAACTGGCCACGCTCGGCCGTCAGGGGCGGGTCGAGCAGGCCGATCTGGCCGCGGCGGACGGCCCGGCGCGACTCGCGGCCCGGATCGATCGGCTGGACCTGCTGGTGAACAACGCGGCCGCCTACGAGCACGTGGCGTTTCGCGACATCACGCCCGAGCAGCTCGACCGGATGCTGGCGGTGAACGTGCGGGCGCCGTTCCTGCTCACGCAGGCGCTGCTGCCGCGGCTGGCGGCGTCGGGGCGGGGCGCGGTGGTCAACGTCACCGACATGGCGGTGAGCCGGCCGTACACGGCGACCCACGCCTTCGCGCACTACCTCGCGTCGAAGGCCGCCCTCGAGCAGCTCACGCGGGCATGGGCGCTCGAGCTCGGGCCCGCCGTCCGCGTCAACGCCGTCGCGCCCGGCCCGGTGGCGATCGCGGCTGACACGACCGCTCCCCAGCGGGCCGACATGCTCGCCCGCCTGCCGCTCGGCCGCGAGGGAAGCCCCGACGACGTCGCCGAGGCGGTGGTGTATCTCGCGCGGGCCGGCTACGTCACCGGCCAGACGATCCGCGTCTGCGGAGGCTTGAGCATCGCATGATCTTCCACCGCGACTACGACCAGCTCGCGCTCCGCGGCATGGGCGTCGACTGCATCATCGGCGTCCTCGACCATGAACGGGTGACGCCCCAGCCGCTGCGGCTCGACGTGGTGCTGCACTTCGACATGCGCAGGGCCGCGCACGAGGGCCTGATCGCCCATACGGTGGACTACGGCCGCGTGCTCGGTGAACTGCGGTTCATTCTCGTCGCCGCCCGGTTTCTGCTGCTGGAGTCGGCGGCCGAGGCGCTCGCCGCCTGGCTGCTCATGCCGCCGAGCCTCGACGTGCCGCGGCCGCAGGTGGAGGAGGTGGAGGTGACGCTGGCGAAGCCGCTTGCGCTCGCGGGGCTCGCGGTGCCGGAGATCACGATCCGCCGCCGCCGGTCCGACTTCCCGCCGAACCTGGAGGTCAAGCCGTTCGGATTCGTGGACGTCGTCTTCGAGAGTCCGGAGTGCGGCGTGTACCGCGAGCGGATCAGCCCCCGGACCGTCCTGCCGACGCACGTGCACCACCACCTCGACGAGATGGAACTCACGCTGGGCGACGGGCTGCTCTTGCAGGGTGCGCCGGTCGCGGCCGGCGTGGCCCACGAATGGCCGCGTGAACACCCCCATCGCTGGGAGAATCCGACGGACGTCGAGCAGAGTTTTCTGTGCGTGGACCGCCCGAAGTTCATCCACACCGACGAGGTCGAGGTGGACGTGGCCGTGGGCGATCTGGTGCGGACGCGGCCGGAGACGTTTTTCACCGGTGCGACCGTGGCCGTCGTCCGGTAGGATCGAGCCGGGGAGACGGAGGCATTCAATGCTGCACACGTGGGCACGGCAGGGTTTCGACCGGCTCGGGCGGGGAGGGATGACGGCGGTCGCACTCGCGGCGATCTGGCTGGTGATGCGGGGCGGCGCACCACGCGCGGCCGAGCCGACCGACGACGCATCGGCGGCTGCGAC
>RFUD01000365.1 GCA_009923125.1 Planctomycetia bacterium | reverse complement strand
CATGGATTCGCCTGTAGACACCCAGCTGTTCGACATCCAGATCCTCGACATCCGCCACATCGCCGGCCCGAACATGTGGACGGTGGAGTATCACCCCATCCTCGAGGCCGTGGTCGATATCGGTGCGCTGGAAGATTTCCCGTCCGACACCATCCCGGGCCTGCCCGAGCGCCTGGAAGCATGGCTACCGGGCCTGATCGAGCACCGCTGCAGCGTCGGTGAGCGCGGCGGCTTCCTGCAGCGGCTGCACCGGGGTACGTGGCCAGCGCACATCATGGAGCACGTCTCGCTGGAACTGCAGAGCATGGCCGGCTTCGAAGGCGGCTTCGGCCGGGCGCGCGAACTCTCGCGTCGCGGTGTCTACCGTGTGGCCATCAGCGTGCAGCACGAATCGGTCGGCCGCCGCGCCATGGAGGCGGCGCGCGACCTGGTCCTCGCCGCCATCCATGATGAAGCTTTTGACGTCGCAGCAGTGGTCGAAGATCTGCGCGACATGGCCGACTCGCTTTGCCTCGGCCCGAGCACTTCGCACATCGTCGCCGCCGCCAAGGCTCGCCGCATACCCTTCATGCGCCTCAACAGCGGCAATCTGGTGCAGATCGGCCATGGCGCCGCGCAACGGCGCATCTGGACCGCCGAGACTGACGGCACCAGCGCCATCGCCGAGGGCATCTCGCGCGACAAGCAGCTCACCCGGCAACTGCTCTCGGCCTGCGGCGTGTCGGTGCCGCGAGGGCGGCAGGTCGATAGCGCCGAAGAGGCCTGGGAAGCCGCCGAAGATCTGGGGCTGCCGGTGGTGGTCAAGCCGCTCGACGGCAACCACGGCCGCGGCGTGTTCACCAACCTCTCCACCCGCGAAGAAGTGGAGTCCGCGCATGCGGTGGCGGTCAACGAGGGCAGCGGCGTGTTGGTCGAGCGTTTCATCGACGGGCTCGAGCATCGTCTGCTGGTGGTCGGTGACCGCCTCGTGGCAGCCGCGCGCGGCGACATCGCCAGTGTCACCGGCGACGGCCGCTCGAGCATCTCCCAGCTCATCGAGTCGCAGATCAACAGCGATCCGCGTCGCGGCAGCGGCGAGGATCAGCCGCTCAATTTCATTCGGCTGGACTCGGCCGCGCAACTCGAAATCGCCCGGCAAGGCTATGAGAGCGGCGATTCGGTGCCGGTCGCCGGCGCCGAGGTGGTCATCCAGCGCAACGGCAACGTCGCCATCGACTGCACCGCCAGTGTGCACCCTGCGGTCGCAGCGCAGGCTTGCCTGGCGGCGCGTATCGTCGGCCTAGACATCGCCGGCATCGACATCGTGTCAGCCGACATCAGCCAACCTTTCAGCGAGACCGGCGGCGCCATCGTCGAGGTCAACGCCGGCCCCGGCCTGCTCATGCACATCAAGCCGGCCGAGGGCACGCCGCAACCGGTCGGCAGCGCCATCATCGGCCACCTCTTCACCGAGGGCGCCACTGGCCGCATCCCGCTGGTCGGTGTCAGCGGCAGCCACGGCACGGCGCTCACCGCACAACTCATCGCCCGCATCCTCTCGCTGCACCCGTGGAAGACTGGTCTTGTCTGTGCCGCGCCGACCGACGCCGCCGGCATCGTCACGCCGCCGCGCCGCGAGTCGGTCTTCGAACAAGGCCGCAAGGTGCTGATGAACCCGGCGGTGGAGGCCGCAGTGATCGAGACACCGATGCGCGAACTGCTCGACGAGGGCACCTGCTACGACCTCTGTTCGGTCGGCGTGGTCACCGGCCTCGACACCGCCGAGACCTTCTCCGACCGCGAGATGGAAACGCCAGAGCAGTTGCACACCATCCTGCGCACGCAGATCGATGTCGTGCCCAAGTGGGGTTTCTCCGTGCTCAACGCCGAGGACGAGATCGTCGCCGCCATGGCCGAACTGAGCGAGGGTGAGGTGGTGTTCTTCTCGCGCGATGCAGCCCACCCGGTGGTCACCGCGCACCTCGCGGCGGGCGGTCGCGCCGTGGTACTGTCATGCGGAGAACTGCAGTTGAAGCGCCGCGCAAGCACCGAGGTCCTGTGCGACGCCGCCGACCTGCCGGGCGGCTGCCCCGACACGCCGGGTTGCCGCGCCCATCTGGCCGCCGTCGCGGCGGCATGGGCGCTCGGCTTCGACTGCGAGCGCATCCGTGCCGCCGTGCTTCACCCCGTCACCGTCTGATCCCTGTCCTGCCCATGGAAGTCTCCCGCATCCGCGCATTGCGCGGACCGAACCTCTGGACTCGCGAAACCGCGATCGAGGCCATCGTCACCCTCACGCCGGGGGAGACCCGGGTCGATGAACTCCCCGGCTTCGAGGGGCGGCTGCGCGCGCGCCTGCCGGCGCTCGGCCAACTCAAGCCGGCACCGGGCCAGCCGCACGCCAGCCTCGCCCACGCGCTGGAAGCCGTCGCGCTCGCCCTGCAGAGCGCCGCTGGCTGCCCGGTGAGCTTGAGCCGCACGGTGCATGCCGTGCGCGAGAACGTCTACCAGGTGGTAGTGCAATACAGTGAGGAAGCGGTCGGGCGGCGCGCCTTCGAATTCGCCGAGACGCTGTGCCGCGCCGCGCTTGACGACACGCCCTTCGACCTCGAGGCTGCACTCTCGGAACTACGAGAACTTGACGAGGACATCCGCCTCGGCCCCAGCACCGGCGCCATCGTCAGTGCCGCGGTGGCGCGTGGCATACCCTATCGCCGCCTG
>RFUD01000364.1 GCA_009923125.1 Planctomycetia bacterium | reverse complement strand
CACGCTCACGCCCGCCGACGCGACCGCCTCGTCGGCCGCCACCGTGGTGCGGCGCTCGTATGACGCCCGGTCGCGCACCGTCACGGTCACACTCGACCGCGCGATCCCAGCGTCGCCGGCGTCGGGCACCCTCGTGCTCGGGGACACGACCGCCCCGGCTGCGCGGCTCATCGACGCGTCGACCGGCGAGGTGAGGCGTGAGGTCGGTAGCGCCGACCTCGTGGCTGCCGGATACTCACCCGCATTCGCCACGCGATTCCAGGGCGGGACACGCGTGGCGGCGGGCGACGTGGACGGCGATGAGTTCCCCGATCTGGCGGTGGCTCCCGGCGCGACGCCTCTCCGGGCGGCGGCGATCGACTTTGGACGCTCGACGCGGCTCGTGTCGCTGTTCAGCGGCGCTCCGACGCCGGCCTGGCCGGCCGTCACGGTGGACGTCGCGGCGGTGTTCCCAGAGGGCGCAAAGGAAGGTTTCTTCGTCGCGCTCGGGAATGTCGTCGCCGACGGCCCGGGCAGTGGGGTGCGCGAGCTCATCGTCGCCTCGGGCCGGCGGGTCGCCGTCTTTGAAGTGCTCGTGTCGGCTGGCGTTCCCTCGATCGTGCCGACTCCGCTACGGGTGATCGACCTGTCCGAGCCGGGCCGCGTCACGGCTGTCGCGACCGGCGGCCTCTTCGATCCAAACGGCCTCGATGACATCGTCGTCGCCGCCACGACAGGCACGCAGCGGGTCGCCGGCACGACCACCGTGACGGTGCTTGGGGAAGTTGACGTGCAGACCCTACGTTCGTTCGCGGTGTCGAGCCTCGTCGAGTCGGGGCCGGCTCGCCAGCTCGTCGACGTTTTCGGACGCGGCGCCTCGCTCGCGGTCGGCGATGTCGATGGGGATGGCCGACACGATCTCGTGCTCGGCGCCGGCGCGAACGGACTCGGCAATTTCCGCGTGCTGGCCAACGAGTTCGTGACGGCGTCCACCGCTACGACCAACCGCGCGGCGTTCGCTGCGGCGATCGATGGTGAACTCGGGAACTCCGGTCGCTTCGGACACCGGCGGCCCGTCGGCCCGAAATGGAAGCCCCGCGGCGGCCCCGACTTCTTCACGCCGGGTGACGTGGTCGGACCGACAGGCTCCGGCTTCAACGCTCCGCTCGCCGTGGCGACCGTGAGCGGAGACTCGAGCACCGGTGGCAAAGCGTGGATCTTCGCCGCGCTCGGGGCGACGAACCAGACCGGCAACGAAGTCCGGCGGCTCCTTTCCAACGGGCCCGGACGTTGGACGTCCGACGCCACGTTTCGTCAACTTCCGGCGACGCTGTCGAGCAGTTCCGTCGGCACGTTCCGCTCCGGCACGGGGCTGCGGCTCGGCTGACGCATCGCACGGGCCGCCCGGTACGGCCCGCGGAGCGTTTGTTACGATGCCCACATGACCGACCTTGCCCAGAATTGCCGCGACATCGCCACCCGCGCCAGGCGGGCCGCGATCGACCTCGCGGGTGTGCCATCCGCCGCCAAGGCCGCCTGCCTGCGGGCCGCCGCCGCGCGGATCCGCGCCGACGCCGAAGCGATCCTCGCGGCCAACACGCTCGACCTCGCCGCAGCCCCGGGCTTCGGCCTCACCGCCGCCGCCATCGACCGGCTCACGCTCGACCCCAAGCGGATCGAGGGCATCGCCGCCGGCGTCGAGGCCGTGGCGAATCTCCCCGACCCCGTCGGCGAGGTGCTCGAGGAGACCACGCGGCCCAACGGCCTCGTCGTGAGGAAGGTCCGCGTCCCGCTGGGCGTGGTGTTCTTCATCTACGAGTCGCGGCCCAACGTCACGGCCGACGCCGCCGCCGTCGCCCTCGCCGCCGGCAACGCGATCATCCTCCGGGGCGGCAAGGAAGCGGCCCATTCGAGCGGCCGGATCGTCGAGAGCATGCGGGCCGCGATCGCAGCGAGTGGCTTGCCCGTCGACTGTGTGCAACTCGTGGACACGCCCGACCGTGACGCGGTGGGCCACTTCCTCGCGATGGACGACCTGATCGACATCGTGATCCCGCGCGGCGGGGAGGCGCTCATCCGCCGCGTCTGCTCCGAGGCCCGGATGCCCGTCCTCAAGCACTTCACGGGCAACTGCCACGTGTACGTGGACAAGGCGGCCGACCTCGCGATGGCCAGGGCGATCACGGTCAACGCCAAGTGCCAGCGGATGGGCGTGTGCAACGCCGCCGAGTCGTTGCTCGTGCACAAGGACGTGGCGAAGACGTTTCTGCCCGACGTCGCCCGGGCCCTCGGCGAACACCAGGTCGAGATCGTGGGCGACGAGGCCACCCGCGCGCTCGTGCCCACGGCCGGGCCGGCGACCGAGGCCGACTGGGCGACCGAATACCTCGGCCCGAAGATTTCCGTGGCCGTGGTCGATTCGCTCGACACCGCGATCGATCACATCAACCGCCACGGCTCTCGGCACACCGACTCGATCGTCACGGCCGACCGGGCCGCGGCCGATCGGTTTACGTCGCGGGTGGACACGGCCGTGGTGATGGTCAACGCCAGCACGCGGTTCAACGACGGTGGCGAACTGGGCCTCGGGGCCGAGATCGGCATCTCCACCGACAAACTCCACGCCCGCGGCCCCTGCGGCACGAAGGAGCTGACGACGTACAAGTTCGTGGTGCTCGGGTCGGGCCAGGTGCGGTCCTAGTGTCGTCGTTCACTCGCCCA
>RFUD01000363.1 GCA_009923125.1 Planctomycetia bacterium | reverse complement strand
CCCCTCGGGAGTGTGTCCCGGCGTCTCCAGAATCTCGAGTCTCGCGTCGCCGAACTCGACCGTGTCGCCGGTTTTCATCTTTTCGCACGTGAATTCCGCCTCCGCCCGCCGGCCGAGATGGATCGTGGCCCCGGCCCTGTCGCGCAGTTCGATGTGGCCGGCGATGAAATCGGCGTGGAAGTGCGTGAGGAAGACGTGCTTGATCGTGTAACCGCCTGTCTTGGCGTCGGCGATGTATTGATCGATGTCGCGTTGCGGATCGACCACTGCGGCCGTCTTCGTCTTCTCGTCGGTGATCAGGTACGACGCATGCGACAGGCACGCGAGGTAGTACTGCCGGATGTTCATCGCGGATGCTCAGGGCTTCAGGAGTTCCGCGAGCCAACGGAGCAGCATGACGCCGAGGCCGAGGCTTGGTTCCACGGCATCTTGGCGATCAGCATCGCCATGCCGCAGGTGTCGGTGATCCCGGCGAACACGAGGCCGCAGCCCACGAAGCCGGCGAGGCCAGCGCCGATCGCCTGCCAGTTGACCGGTGCCTCGGGGCCGAAGGCGGCCAGCGCCGCCCCGATCGCGACGAGCGAGCCGGAAGCGATCCGCACCTGCCGATCGAGCGACATCACCTTGCGGCCGCGGACGACCGGTACTCCGGCGGTCTCGCAGGCTGCCGTCCCCCCTTCGACGCTGATCGCATCCCTGAGGCCCGCGGCGAGCAGCTTCTCGCAGGCCTTCTGACTGCGGGTGCCCGACTTGCAGACGAAGTACACCGGCCCCTCGCCGGCGACCGCCTTCACGGCCGGCAGGTCGAGCCGATCGAGCGGAATGTTGTGGGCGAAGTCGACGTGCACTTCGCCGAACTCGGCGGGCGTGCGGACGTCGATGAGCGTCACCTTCTCACCTTTGCGACGAAGATCGGCGAGCGTGCTGGGGGAAATCGTGGCCACCATGGGACCGCCTCCTGGGCAACGGGACTGTGTCATAGCCGAACTGCACTATTTTTCGCAGTTCACGCGGCGTGGTACAATGTCGGTTGGAAGGTCAAAAGTATCCTGGCTTCGAATCGGCACGGCCCTCGCGGTCGGCTGTACCAACCTCGCGAAAGCACAAGGTGGTGACCCTCCCTGGCGACAGGGCGGGAGGATACGCGTCGGGAGCGGTTCCCGGCGAAGCTTTCGAGAGTTTTTCACTCGCTGAGGACGTTTCCGCACGGTCAAAAACTCGAAAGCGCCTTTCTTTCCTCACCTCTGGAAAGGATTGCGTCATGCCCCTCGCGTTTCCCTCGATCCGGGTCGAGCCCAACAACCCCACCCACCACCTGTGGAACAACAACGGCACGTGGTGGATCCACTACACGGTCCACTTCGACCACCGCAAACGCCGCGTGCGACGTACGCTGGGCACCCGGTCGCTCGCCGACGCGATCGCCAGCCGCGACGCCCTGCTGTTGAAGATCGCCGGGGAAGGGGAGTATGTGCCGGAGCGGGGCGGCCACGATCCCGCCTCCTGCGACCGGAGACTCCTCGCATGACGATCGACGAACACCGCGGCCGATCCCGTGGCTACCCGACGGTCACCGACGGCACCGCATGCTTGCGGATCTTGTTGCCCGCGGCGTCGGTGATCGACCCTCCGTAGCACAGGCAGATCTTCACCGGTGCGACGAGGGCGCCCGTGCCGGCGTCGGCATCGGTGAACCGATAGGCGTAGGTGAGACGCGTCGTGCCGCTGCCCTCGCGATAGCGGGCGAGGAGTTCGCGGCCCCGAAACGAGAACGTGAGGGCCGGCAGGGTGCCGTTGACCGTCCGCACATGCATGGGTTGGGCGAATTCGACCGTCCACGAGACCTCGGTGCCGGCGACGGCGTCGTAGGCATTCGACTGTGGCCCCTCGATCTGCCGTGCGGTGTCGGACGAGGTGTCGAGGGTGAAGTTGATCGCCACCGGAGTGGAGGCGTTGCCGGCTCCATCCACCTGCCGTACCCACCACTGGTTGGCTCCGGCCTGTGGCCGGTAGGCGCCCCACGCCGCGGTGAGGGGGTCGAAGCCGATGGCGTCGCGGCTGAATTGGATGCGCGCTCCGCGTTCCTGCCCCCGCACGGCCAGCGCCGCGAACGTGGTGATCGCGTCGCTCGAGGAGGCTCCGGTGTCCTGTGCCAGCGACACCGTCAGCGGCGTCGCCGCCCGGTCGAGGACGAATCTGAGCGGGCTGGTCGGTGGGATCGAAGCGCCAGCCGCGTCGACGATCCGCACGGCGATGCGATAGCGACCGTCCACGCCCACGCCGGCCGGCACGAACCGGCGGCCGTCGATGAGCGCCGCTGTCTGCGATGCTCCGCCGTTCACTGCATATTCGACCCGCTGGTCCGGGGCGATGCTGCGATCGATCGCGATCGTCGGGTCGGACGTGATCCGATCGGTCCGGCTGGCCCCGGTGTCGTTCGCGAGCCTGATCACCACGGCGCACACCTGCCGCGACTCCAGTCGCTCGACCCCGAATCGCATTCGATCCCGACGCATATGTTCCGTTCTCCCCAGGAATGCCTCCGGCGAAGCCCTGCCGCCCCACCTGTCTGTTGAGGATCGTCCGTCAGCCCGAATCACCGTGCATGCCCCCCCGGCGCCGCGGCACAGAACCCGCAGATTGACCCTCTTTCGGGGGGGCATGCACGGTGATTCGGGCTGACGGACGATCCTCAACAGACAGGTGGGGCG
>RFUD01000362.1 GCA_009923125.1 Planctomycetia bacterium | reverse complement strand
CGTCGCGTTCCGCGGTCCGCGCCGTGGCTTCCCCGACGGTCATGCCGCAAACCGGGTCGATCGCCATGGCGTGCTCGTCTCCTGGCCGATGGTGCTGGAACGCCGAGCCTACCACCGCCATGCACCGCGTCGCCTCCCCAGCGGGACGCCGCGGGCCGTCGCCCGGACGGGGAACACCGCCCGCCGTCCACTCCGCCGTCACGTGGTGGAGACCGACTGCCGGCTGGCTCCCGGCAGCAGCGCGCCCTGCAGCCGCAGGGGTTCTCCGATCGACCGCAGGATCAGATCGCCGTGGCCGAGGAGCAGTTCGGCCCCGGGGGTTTCGATGATCCTCGCCTCGGCCGCGCTCGACACGCGCAGGCTGACGCACGTGGGCAGGTTGGCCTTGATCGTGCCGCTGATGATGTCGCGACGCGGCGTCTGCGTGGCGATGATGAGGTGGATCCCCGCCGCGCGGGCCTTGGCGCCGAGCCTGGCGATGGCCGCCTCGATCTCCTTGCGTTCGTCCGCGTGCTCCACGAGGTCGGCGTATTCATCGCATACGCAGACGATCCGCGGGATGGAGTGGGCCTCCTGCCGCGCGAGGCCACGGAGGTCGTCCACGCCGGTCGCACCCATCCGCCTGTAGCGGTCCTCCATCTCGCCGATCAGCCCGTCGAGCACGCCGACGGGTGACACCTCGTCCGGAAACACGATCGGCTCGCGGAGATACTCCGAATCGCGCCAGGCCGTGAACGCGTTTCGCTTGGGGTCGATGAGGACGAGCTGCAGCGTGGCGGGCGTGTTGGTCTCGATGAGGCTGGCGACGGCGGCCCGCAGCCAGATGCTCTTGCCGCTGCCCGCCGTGCCCACCACCAGCAGATGGCAGTGCTCCGGCCTCGCCAGATCGACGAACACGGGCGTGCCCTCGATGTCGACGCCCACCAGCAGCTGCGAGTTGCCGTGGAGCGGATCGGTGGCGGGCAGCAGCGGTCGCAGTTCCGCGAACTCGACGGCATGGCGATCGGGACGCTCGACGTCGATGGCGATCTGACCACCCAGTCGCTCGATCATCGGCGGATTCCGCAGGCTCATGCCCAGCGCGATCTCGTCCATCAGGCCGGTGAAGTGCGACACCTTCATCCCCACGGCGGGCCGCACGAGAAACCGGATGATCGTGGGCCCGAGGAGCGGCGGCCCGTCGATGGTCGCGTCGAGGCCGTAGTTCCCCAGGACCCGCAGCAGGTCCTGCTGCATCTTCAGATGGTCCGGTGTGAGCTCCCTCCATTTCCGCACGGGCAGTGCGGCTCGGGCCGGCGGGCCGCCCCCCGGCCCGGCCTGTCGCTCGACGCCGGCGATGCGGCCGATCGCCCCCCTCAGCCGCGCCCGCGCCGCCTCCAGATCCGCCGCCGGCACGAGCCCTTCCTCGATCTCGGGCGTGAACGACACGATGTTCCCGATGTCGAGCGGCGGCTCGTGCCCGGAGAGCAGCAGGCTGTAGAGGGCCACGAGGGCCCTGCCGGCGTCGGACGACGTGCCCGTGGTGTTGAGCACCACGACGCACCAGCCCCGTGTGCCGGGCACCCGCAGCACCGCATCGGCACAGCCGGACAGGACGACGCTGTCGGCCCACGATGCCTCCCGGAGCTCGATCCGCAGCAGCCGGTCGCAATCGACCAGGTCGCGTGATGCGTCGAGCGAGCCGTGGTCGTGATGAATGCGCACGAGGATGCCCGCGAGCCAGCCGCAGAGCTTGTCGACGGCGCCCCAGAAGGCGGCCACCTCCTCCGCGAACTGCGAGAGCACCGCCCGCTCCCGCTCGAGCGCCGGCCCCACGACCTCCCGGTAGACGCCATCGATGAGCGCGGCCTTCCACGGTGCCTCGCCGACGGCGACGTCGTCGAGAATGTCCGTCACGCACAGCGGCGAGCCCCCGGTGAACAGACCGGCGATGCTGTCGTGAAACAGGCTGCCGAGCTCGCCGATCACGGCCGATCGGTCGTCGCCGGCCGCCAGGTCGATCCCCTCCGCGAGCAGCCGTTTGCGGATCTCCCTCAGCGTCACCTCAACGGGCATGAAACCACCTCACGCTGCATGACCCGCCAGGGGAGCCGCCACCGCGGCGAACCGCTCGAAGACGAGCACGGGCGGGTCGCCAAGAATGCCGAACACGGGTTCTCCGGCGGTGACGAGCCTGCGGATCTCCTCCTCCCCGGAGCCGGTGGCCGCGGCGAGCTCCCCGATGCGCATCAGGTGCCGCCGCTGGAGGTGCTCGAGGACGGCATCCCGCAGCGGCGTGCGGACGGTGTCGTCGGTGGCGGCCTTGCGGGCCGGCCCGTGCTCGATCTCCGCGATCAGCCGGTCGAGGTGCTCGTCCCGCAGGTATCCGCGGATCCACTCCTCCACCGCGTGCGGCTGGATGGTCCGGCCGCGACTCTCCAGCTCGCCCGCCCGGGCGTCCGACATCACCCAGCGCACGGCCTCGAGCGCGGCGAGCGCCTCGGGCGATGGGCAGAGCGTCCGCACCCGCGGGATCCCCGCCTCGGTCCGCTCACGATTCGCGACCATCGCCTCCCAATACTCCCACGCCCGCAGTGACGTATGCGGGATCGGAAGTCGCATGTCCCGGACCAGGATCCGCTCCTCGTGGCCGCCGAGCGGCAGCCTGATCAGCCGCTTGAGCTGCGCGGTGAGCATGTTGCCCTCGTGATTGCACATGCTCACCGTCACCTGCCTCCCCGGCAGC
>RFUD01000361.1 GCA_009923125.1 Planctomycetia bacterium | reverse complement strand
CTCGGCATCCTGCCGACCGTCGCTTGGGCGACATCCGTCGCCTGGCAAGAACCCGGCCCTCCGGGCCTGGCGCCGGAAGCACCTCGGACGGGTCGCGCTTCATGGGGTTCATGGGAATTCTCGGCATCCTGCCGACCGTCGCTTGGGCGACATCCGTCGCCTGGCAAGAACCCGGCCCTCCGGGCCTGGCGCGAGGGGTACGTCCGCCGAAATTTCCCGCCCCTTACCAGTTGGGGAGGCTTCCGGCTCCCCGTACCCCGGTCGCCGGCGTACGCAGACGAGCGCAGCCAGGATGGCGAAGCGAAGTCGGAGTCGAGTGAGCCGAGGCCTGGATGGCCGAGGCGAACGTCCGGCGACGGGGTACGGGGAGCCGGAAGCCGGCGCGCGCCCAACAGGCCGAACGTCCGGCGACGGGGTACGGGGAGCCCGAAGCCGGCGCATCAGATGCACAAGCGCGTCGCCTCGCTCACGCCTCCTCGCGGAGCATCGGTGGCGGCTCGTCGAGTTCCTCGAGCTCCGGTGGCAGTTGGAGCTGCCGCATGGTCTCGTCGGTCTTCCGCATGCCCTCGGCCACCTCGTCGACGCGTTGCGCGATGTCGCTGACGTCCCGCTTCGCCACCGAGCCCTCGGCGAGCGCGGCGATCTTCGACTCCAGCCGCTCGATCTCGGCCGCCACGAGGTCGAGCTTGCGATGCGCCTCCTCGATGTTGCCGAGCCGCTCGCGGCTGGTCTTCAGGTGATCCTCGAGCGCCGCCCGCATGGGGCCCGCATCGGGGGTGCCCTCCGCGAGCCGGGCGAGCCGGCGCTCGAGGTCGGCGATCTGGGCCCGGATCGCGCCGTCGTCGGTGCGGTCGAGGAAGTCGGAGAGCGTCGAGGCGCCCCAGATCATCCGCAGGTAGCCCCAGAGCAGACGGTCGAGTGATTCGAGGGCGTTCTTGTCGGGTCCGCCGGCGTCGGGGCCGCGCATGCTCCCGGCGAGTTCCACGAGCTTCAGGCAGTGGTCGCGGAGCTGGTCGAATCGCTGGAGGAGCTTCGGCGGGAGCCGCTTGCGGATCCGATCGTAGGCCGCACGGGCGGCCTCTGTCTCGGCGGTGCGCCGGGCCTTCGCGTCCTGGGCGTCCACGGCGGACCGAAAACGGTCGTTCGCGAGCATGCTCGCGAGGTAGTAGACCTCGCCGGCGAGCGCGAGCGGCAGGACGATCCCCGGAAACCCGCTGATGAAGGCGGCCGCGACCGCCCCGCCGAAGAACAGCAGGTTCCACTTCGTGGCGAAGGCGGTCTTCAGGTAGGCGATGCTGCGGGTGATCACGAAACGCCGTCTCCATCGATCCGCCGGGCCGCGGCCTCGACCTCCTCGATCCGGGCGTGCAGGGCGTTGACCTGCTCGTGAAACCAGGGCTGCGACTGGGTCTCTCGGGCGGGGGCCGACGCCGCCGGCATCCGCAGGTCGGCGATGATCCGGCCGGGGGTCGTCGCCATCACGAACACGCGGTCGCCCAGATACACGGCCTCCTCGACCGAGTGCGTCACGAACAGCACCGTCGCCTGCACGTCGCGCCAGAGCTTCACGAGCAGGTCCTGCATGTCGAGCCGTGTCGCCGGATCGAGGGCCCCGAACGGCTCGTCCATGAGGATCACCCGCGGGCGGAGGATCAACGTCCGGGCGATCGCCACCCGCTGCCGCATCCCGCCGGAGAGCTCGTGGGGATACTTCGTCGCGTCGCGTCGCGGATCGAGGCCGACCTTCGCGATCCACTCGCGGCCCTCCGCCTCCCGCAGCCGCCGCGGTACGCCCCGACATTCGAGGCCGAACACCACGTTGTCGAGCACGGTGCGGTTGTCGAAGCTCGTGTAGTCCTGGAACACCATCCCGCGGTCGGCGCCGGGGCCGACAACCGGCCGGCCGAGCACCGTCACCGTCCCGCTGGTGGGCGGGTGCTGGGGCTCGAGACCCGCCACGAGCCGAAGCACCGTGCTCTTGCCGCAGCCGCTGGGCCCGAGGAACGACGAGATCTCCCCGTGGTCCGCCACGTCCGGGATCGTGAAACTCACGTCGGCGATCGCCACGTATTCCCGCGGCGTGCCCTGCCCGTAGACCTTCGTGACGCCGAGAAATTCGACCGCCGCGGGCCGCTCGGCAGCCGCCGGAGGACTCGCGGGGGTCGTGGCCGAAGACGCGGGGTCGCTCATGCGGCAGCCTCCGCCCCGGCGTCCGCCCCGTGCAGCAACCGCCGGCACAGCCGCGGCACGAGCCCGCGGCCGCCGTAGCGGTGCGGGAACAGGTCACCCTGCAGCCACCACAGCAGCCGATCGATCGCGTAGGCGACGAGCGGGATCACCACCAGCACGATCAGGATCGGCTCGCGCTCGCCGCGCCGCTGCGACACGTTGATCAGGTCCCCGAGCCCTCCGGTGTCGCCGCCGAGCTTCACGACCTCGGCGAGCATCACGTAGCCGAAGGCGATCCCGAACAGCAGCCGCAGCGAGTTGAAGATCGCCGGCGCGGCGAGCGGGACGAGCACCTTGAGGATGATCTGCAGTCGCGACGCGCCGAGCGTGCGGGCCGTGTCCACGTAGCGCTCGGGCACCTCGAGCACCGCGGCGGCCGTGTCGCTCACCACGAAGGCCACGCTGGCGATGAACAAAAACATCACCTTCTGCAGTTCGCCGATCCCGAAGAAAAAGAACGTGAGCGGGATCAGGGCCGCCACCGGGATGTTGCGCCC
>RFUD01000037.1 GCA_009923125.1 Planctomycetia bacterium | reverse complement strand
CGAAGGCGTCTGTGGCAAGGCATCTCGTGGGTGGCTCGCATGCTGCCCTTCATCGAGCAGGGCGCGTTGTATGATCGGCTCGACTTCAACATCGCTGGGATCACGACCTCGCTCGACCCAAATGCCGCGCCGGCGTTGAGCGTGCGGTTTCCGCAGTTGCACTGTCCACACACCGCGGATGAAGTTGATCGGCGGGTGGCGGGCGACACCTCGACGACATCACAACGCAGCAACACGATGCATTATTACGGCATCATGGGCGTTGTCGTCCCGCCGTCGAGAGCGGCGGCGAAGCCGACTCGCCCGGCGGCGACGACTGACAAAGATCACTGATCTCCGTGCATCCCTGCCCGCAGGCGGACGGCCGACCCAAGCGGCCGCCCGCCCCGGCACCATCGCATAAGAAGCCTCGCCATCGGCGATGATCTTCAGCCGTTCATCCGTGACGATCACCGACAGCCCGCGCGCGCCGGCGTCGATGCCGAGATAGCCCCGGATGTTCATGCGCGCGCCCCAAGGCTGCCTGTGTGTCCTTTGATGGACCTTGTTTCGCGGTTTCGCGGCTTCCGTATCTCCATGGTGGCGGGGGCGACGATGCGGCGGCCGCCGATGCTGCAGGCGAGGTTTGACCAGCCCTGTGGGTGTTGTAAGAAGGGGAGTGGAGCCGATCGCGGCATCCGATCGCTTTCGAGGTGACACGATGGGCCGACGCAGACGCTTTCCTCGCACAGGTATCGCGGGCTGCGTGTCGTTCGCAGTCGCCGCGATGTTCACGGCAACGTGGCCGGCGACCGCGGCTGCTGGTAAAGACGGTCAGCCGCTCCCGCCCCATGTGCGGATCCGTGACGTGCTCGCCGACGTGAACGCCCCTGAACGGCGGCAGGTGACCGTCCGGGGCGTCGTGACGTGGCGGGGTGGAAGCGGCCTGATCATTCAGGACGAGTCCGGGGGAATCTGGATCGATACCCCGCCGGCGGCTTCGCGGCCCGTCGTGCTCCAGTGCGATCCCGACGTGTTGGCCCGACTTGCACCGGGACAGGAGGCAGAGGTGGCAGGCTGGACCAATCGGGGCGGCTATTCACCGAACATCTTTCCCGAGACGATCCAGATCCTCGGCGAGAAGCCCGAGCCGGTGCCGAGGCCGATCGATAAGGAGCGGTTCTTCAGCGGTGTGGACGACTGCGTGCGGGTGACCGTGCAGGGCCTGGTGCAGGGCGTTCGTGACGGGGGCGACGATTGGCTGCTGATCACCGCCAACCATTCCAACCGCTTCACGGTGGTGGTGCCGAAGAAGATCATGCCCCAGGCACCGGAGCATCTGGTCGATGCAGACGTGCGGATCGTGGGTGTGGCGGCGATGCAGTTCAACACCCGTGGCGAGCGGCAGTCGTCGCGGCTGCTGGTCAAACGTTCCGAGGATATCACGGTCGAACGGCCTTCGACGGGGGCACCGTTCGAATCACCCGAAGTGCCGCTCCACGCGATCGCACAATACAGCCCCGATCCCACGGACGGGCACCGCATCCGCACGCAGGGCATGGTCACGTTCGCGGAGCACGAGAAATTTCTCTACATCCAGCAGGGCACGATGGGCGTGCGAGTGGAGACGGCTTCCTCGGAGCGATTCGTGCCGGGAGACCGGGTCGAGGTGGCGGGCTTTGTCGACGGCCAGCGCGACGTGGCCGGCATCGTCGAGGCCGTCGTGCGGCGGATCGAATCGGATCGGCCGCTGCAGCCGATTCGGATCACCCCGGACGAGATCGTGGCCATCAACAGGCATGCCTCGTATCACGGCGCGGTCGCTGCGCCGGGCGACTACAAGGGCTGCCTCGTCACGTTCCCTGCCCGGGTCGTGGACGTGCAGGCGGCGGGGACCGCGGGCGCGGTGTTGCTCCAGTCGGGCAGCACGAGCGTGGTCGCCGTGGCCCAGCGGGATACCTTTCAGACCCTCCGCCGCCTGGAGCCCGGCAGCGAGGTGGTCGCGACAGGAATCGTGCGGGAGGACGCGACCGATATGGACGCCGTCGGTAGAGTCTCTGCCGCCAAGCCGTTCGGGCAGTTGCAATTGCTACTGCGATCGGCCGCCGACATGCGGCTCATCCGGGCCCCGTCGTGGTGGAAGCCGCACCGGCTGGTCGCGGCCTTGGCGACGGTGGCAGCGGTCGCGAGCATCACGACAGGCTGGGTCGTGCTCCTGCGGCGGCAGGTGGCGCGGCAACTCGCACTCCTGGAGACCAAGCTGCAGGCCGAGGCGGCGGCGGAGGAGCGCCAGCGGATCGCCTGCGAGTTTCACGACACCCTCGAGCAGGGGCTGGCGGGGCTGTCGCTGCGGCTCGACGTCGCTGCGCACGGGGCGGGCGACGAGCGGATGCGGAACGTGCTCAGGCAGCAGCGGCAGCTGCTGGCCGGTCTCCAGTCGGAGGCCCGCGGGTTTCTCTGGGACCTCCGTGATCCCGTGCACGTCGAGGGCTCGCTCCGGGAGTCGATCGCAACGCAGCTGCGTCACCTGGAACCGCTCACGTCGGTGCCGCTCGTCTTCGAAGCCGATCGCCCGAGTCCCGACGTCGCGCCGGCGACCCAGTACCAGCTCGTGCGGATCGTTCGCGAGGCGGTCACCAATGCGATCCGTCATGCCCATGCCCACCGCATCGAAGTGGGGCTGCGGCAGGATTTCCAAGGACACGGGCACGGGAGCGTATGCCTCACCGTGGCCGACGACGGTGCGGGGTTCGACGCGGAGGCCCGGTCGGCGGTCGAGGGGCATTACGGCCTGCGCGGCATGCGGGAGCGAGCCCGCCGCATCGGTGCCGACATTGCGGTGCAGACCGCGCCCGGCCATGGCACGCAGGTCGTGGTGAGGCTGCCCGTGAGCATTCGTGCCGGTTTAGGCAATGGCGAGCCGGCCGGCTCGTCCGCATAGTGGCGGCATCAGTTCAACCACGTGAGGGCGTTCAGAATGTCTGATGTGATTCGGCTGCTGATCGTCGACGACCATCCCGTGTTCTGTGAATCGCTGGCACATGCGATCGCCGCTGCGCCGGGCTTCGAAGTCGTGGCGCAGGCCAACGACGTGGCAGCCGCCGTGAGACTGTGGCAGCGGCATGGGCCCGACGTCACGCTCATGGACTTCAGGCTGGCCGATGGCGACGGCGCCACGGCCGTAAGGCGAATTCTCGCCGCGGCGCCCGCGGCCCGGGTACTGATGCTCACCTCGTCGCAGGACGAGTCCGACGCGGTCGCGGCGCTCGAGGCAGGAGCAGCCGGCTATATCACCAAGACGGTCGGCTTCCTCGAATTGCTCGAGGCGATCGGGGAGGTGCACGCGGGCGGGCGTCCGATCGGAGAGGAGGTGGCTCGGCGGCTGGCGGCGCGGGAGAAGGGCGGTCCACTTTCGCCCCGCGAGACGGAGGTGCTGTTGCTGTTGCGGGATGGACTGTCGGAGAAGGAGATCTGCCGGCGGCTATCGATCGCCGATCGCACGGTGCGGGCCCACGTCGCGGCGATCAAGGAGAAACTCGACGCCTCCTCGACGGCCCACTGCGTGACCCGCGGCTTCGAGTTGGGGCTGCTCACCGCTGGATCAGGCCGCGGGCGATCGCCGCACATGCCGGTTTAGGCAATGGCGGTAGCAGGCCGGCGTACCTACACTTGCATCACGAGGCGTGGGGACATTCGTGATCTGTGTTCCACAGGCCCGGCCAGATCGTGTCTTCGTCCAGTCGAAGGACCCAATCATGCCTGTCGTCGAAAGTCCTCTCAGCCGAATGTCGAGCGGCCGTGGCACGCCTCCGCTGCGCAACCGCGGGTTCACGATCATCGAGCTTTTGGTCGTGATCGCCATCATCGGCACGCTCGTCGGCCTGCTGCTGCCGGCGGTGCAGGCAGTGAGGGAATCGGCCCGCCGCTCGCAGTGCAGCAACAACATGAAGCAGGTGGCGCTGGGCTTGCAGAACTATCACGATGCCAACAGGGTGTTGCCGCCGTCGGTGACCAACAGCTCCGTCGACACGAAGGGACGCACGCTGTGGAGTTGGATGCTGTTCGTGCTGCCGTATATCGAGCAGGCAAACCTCTACAACGCCTGCATGAGCCAGTCGACCTATCGGATGCAAAACCCGATGTTCATGGATACCAACGTCGCAGCCATGGCCCGCGCGGCCATCCCGTCGTTGGTCTGCCCGGCCGACCAGGTCGCGCTGCTCGCTCCAGAGGCCAAGATCAACTCGGCGGCCTCGTGGATCACGTTCACGTCGAGCAAGTCGAACTACCTCGCCAACGGCGGCGCGAACAAAAGCTGGAGCGGCAGCGTCGATCAGCAGGTGCGGGCGTCGCAGGGGGCGTTTCGGAAGGCGAAAGGCGCGAGCTTCAAGGACTTCACCGACGGCCTGTCGAAGACGTTCCTCATCGGCGAGGCAGGGGGCGTGCCCGCCGTCGCCAGTGACGCCGACCGGATGCCCGGGATCTGGGCCGGCACGACGAATCAGGACAACACTCAGCCAGAGATCAGCCGGTTTACCAACAACAAACTCAATGCGGGAACCGCGGATGCGTTCGGCAGCTTTCATGCGGGCGGCGCCAACTTCGCCATGAGTGATGCGTCCGTCCGGTTCATCGACGACACCATCAACGCCAATCCGCTGCTCTCGGGCTTCGACGCGAGCGTCGATGCATTGATCACGAGTTATCTTGGTCAGGTCTCGAGCTCGAGCCGCGGCATCTACGAACGGCTGAGCACCCGTGCCGACGGCCTGACGATCGGAGACTTTTAGTCCATGAGGGGATCGCATGTGTCGCGCTGGCTCTGGCCCGTCGCCTCTCTGGCGATCGTCGTCTCCGGCTGCGGCCGCGGCGCCGGTGGGGCAACTGCTCGTGGGATCGTGACGATCGACGGCCAGCCCGCGCCGGCTGGCATCCGAGTTGATTTTCAGCCGCAAGGCCCGAACGGTTCGCCGTCGATGGGAATCACCGATGCGAAGGGGCAGTACGAGCTCTTCTTCACCGCCGCCTGCAAGGGGGTGATGCCGGGAGAGAGCCTCGTGCGGATCACGGTCATGCACGAGATCAGTGCCGAGGGCATTCCGAAGGTGCCGGAGGCGCTGAAGGACGTCCGTATTCCCGACAGCTACGGCCGCCAGTCGAATCTCACTCGCACCGTCAAGCCGGGCTTCAACCAGATCGACATCGCGATCGACACCACGTCCGCGGTCACCAAGTCACGATGAGTGTCTCGCAGCCACGCGGAGCGTGTCGCTTGTTTTTGGGACGTCGTGAGTCAAATCGTCCAAAACTCGACGATCACGATGCGGCTTTTCTCGACCTCCACACGTCATCTGGCACCAAGTGGTGCCACGAAAATGATTTGGAGATTGCCTTCCCGCAACTCGCCGTGATCAAGCGGTGCCGCCGCCAAGGTCTTCTCGGTGACGTTCGCGGCGACAGACAAAGGATACGGATGGGACGGTCAATGGCACTTCCGCGACCGTTTTCAGGTGGGTGAGGTTTGTACCGCGGGCCTCAACGTTTTGTGAGAGCACGTCCTGCAGCATCTTCTTGTCGAGGCTAACGGCCGCGACCGGCTGCTCGAGCTTCCGGTTCTCCTCGTCCAAGGTCCGAAGCCGTCGCAGCTCGGCCATGCCGAGCCCAGCGAACCGCTTCTTTGGCCGATAGAACGTCTACTCGCTGATGCCAAGCTTCCGGATGATCTCGGCCACTGATCTGCCCGAGTCAGCCTGCCGGAGCGCACACGCAATCTGCTCTTCCGTGACGTACTTACTTCCCATCTCAAAACCCCACCCTTTCTGGTGATGCCACGGTCAAAAACCTTCCATCCCGGATGGATCAGGAAACTGGGAGGACGTCAAACTCCGCATGCGAGTGGTTATTCCCTGCCTCTCTACCGGGCCACGAAGCAGGCCGTGCGAGAAGGCTGTCCCGCGTACTACCGACGCGGCTGGCGGACCCAGGTGAGCCCGTACCGCTTCTCGAGGCCGGTCAACCAATCGCCGAACGATCGGGAAAACTCCCCCTGCGCGACCGCCCCGACCCGCCGCGGGTCCGACCGGGCCTCGAGAAATTTTTCCCGCAGGTCGCCGGCCGGCGGATCGAGCGCATCGAGCCGGACGGCGTAGCACACGGTCCGCGGCTCGTTGAAGGCGACGGTGGTCTGGCCGGGCTCGAGCCCGAACACGGCCTGCATGAATTCCTCGCCCGGCATCTGCACCCCCTCGGGCTGGGAGAGCACCGGTTGCCCCGTCGGGCCGGGCTTCAGCCAGGGAAACGGTCCGACCTTGACCGACTTGAGCGTCTCGTTGCCGCCGAGCAGCATCTCGAACGACTGCTTCTCCGTGCGGGCTCGGGCCGCGGTCTCCTCCGCCTTCCGGCGGGCGAGCCCACGTCCCTCGACGATCCGCCACGCGAACTCCACGTCGTCCCGGGCCTGATCGAACGGGGGCGTGAATTCAGCCTGATCCTCGGTCTTCCACGACAGGTAGCGGTTGCCCGCGACGTCCCGGGAGGTGACCGGCCGCAGCGTCATGGTGTTTTCGCCGAAGATCGAATCGAGCCAGTTCTGCTGGCGGATGCCGAATCGGCTGCTCTGATCGGGGACGAACTCGAAGCTCTGGCCGATGCCGCCGGCCGCCACGGCCTGCTCCGCGGTGACGAAATCGGACCTGCCGGCCTCGAGCGACTGCTTCCCGGCGATGCGATCGATGTCGGGCGGGGCGGGCGCTTCACCCGTGCCCCGGGCTTTCCACAGGGCGAGATCCTCCGCATACCGGCCGAGGTCGCCGGCGATGGCCGAAAACACCGCATCGATGCGCGCCGTGGCCTTTTCGCGGGCGATTTGTTCGCGGATCCGATCCCTGACCTTCTCCAACGGCTCGAACTCGACGGCCGTCGCAGTCGCCGTCTCACCCTCAGCGGCGGCGGGCTTCGCGACATCCGCGGGCGGCTGGCCCTCCTTCGTCGTGGACACACCGGCTTGCGCGGCGGGCTTGGCATCCGCGGCGGGCCGTGCGTCGTCGCCGGCAGGCTTGGCGGCCGCATCGTTCTTGGCTGCCGCGGCATCGGCCCCCGCAGCCTCCGGTTGCCGGAAGGCGGCGAGTTGCACGCTGCCCCGTGTCGCCCTGGCGCCCTGCGGGGCCACGGCGGGCTTCTGCTCCGGCGGCTTCTCATTCCCTGCCCCTGCTCCGGCGTCTGCGCCTTCGCTCTTCTCGGCGGCATCGCCCTTGCCTTCGGAACTGCCTTTCTCCGCCGGCGCATCCACCGCCTTGGCGCCAGCTTCGGTCGCCGGCTTCGAGTCGGTGGCCGCCCTGAACATCGACGCCTTGTTCTTTTCGTAGAAGGCGGCGATTTCCTCGTCGGTCACCTCCGCCGCCGCCTGCTTCTCGAAGGCCTCCCGCCGGGCGACGAAATACTCGTACTTCGCACGGCGTGGACGGCGGAATCCCGGAGCGTCCCCCCGCGGATTCGGCAGGTCGTCCTTGTATCGCTCATAGAACGCACGGAGCGTCTGATCGCCCGGCGCCGGCACCTCGGCGGCGACGCTCTGCACGGGCACCGGCACGACCTCCACGGTCGCCGTCTGCTCCAGCCGCTTGTAGTAGTCCCAGCGCCAGCCGGGTGGATCACCGGAAAACCCGGTCTGGAACATGAACAGCATGTTCCGGCCGGTCAGCTCGGCCCGCAGGGCTTCGAACAGGTCGTGCTGCGAGACGCCCGTCGGCCCGAGCCGAAGGCCGGCGATGATGTCGGCCAACTGCTCCGGCCGCACGAGGTTGTTCGTCCACTGGGCCAGGAAATCGTTGATCGCCGTGTCGCTCACCGACAGCCCGTTGCGCCGGGCCTCCTCGTTGACGAGGGTCGTCCGGACGAGCGCCTCCTCCGTCTCCGGGAAGAGCGGCAGCCGCGACGGATCGCGGCCCGCCGCGACGGCGGCCTCGACCAGGAACCGGTTTACGACCGACCGCATGGCCACGCCCCGCTCGAGTTGTCCCTCGCGGATCTCGCCCCCGCTCCACCGGGCCACGACGGGATCCCCCGCCGGTGCGGAACCGCCCATCTGCAGGAACGGGGGGAGCACGAAGAACGCGAGCATCGCGAGGATGGCGACCGCAACCAGCAGGGAACGCTGGTATTTGCGAAACACGTCGAAAGAGCCGGCCATGGCACCGCCTGCGGTCAATCTCACCAGCGGGCTGCCCGCCGGAGGCTTGACAAGCAAAGAGAGGGGAGGGTAACGCTGTCCGATCGCAGCAGGCCGCAGATTGTAGCGCCGCGGCCCGATGCGCCAATCCCAGACCGCCTCCCCGCACCCCCCGGGAACCGATGGCCAAAAAGTCCTCCGCGACCAAACGACGCAGTCCGAAGCCGCGGCAGGCCACGGCGGCTGTGGCGGCAAAACGCCCTGCCGGGGGCTACCAGTTGGTGATCGTCGAGAGTCCGGCGAAGTCGAAGACGATCGGCAAGTATCTCGGCCCCGGTTTCGTCGTGGAGGCCTCGATCGGGCACATCCGCGACCTGCCCAGCCGGGCTGCCAAGGGGTCGAAGCAGCCGGTGCCGGGCGTGGACCTCGACGACGACTTCCGGCCCACGTACGTCGTCGACGACGACAAGGCCAAGAAGGTCGCCGAGCTCAAGCGGCTTGCCAAGGGCGCCGACGAGATCTGGTTCGCGACCGACTTGGATCGCGAGGGCGAGGCGATCGCCTGGCACCTCTCGCAGGTGCTCGGCGTCGATCCCGACCGGGCGAAGCGGGTCACGTTCGACGCGATCACGAAAACGGAGATTCTCAAGGCGTTCCAGTCGCCGCGGGCGATCAACATGCCCCGCGTCGAGGCCCAGCAGGCCCGCCGGATCGTGGACCGCATCGTGGGCTACCAGGTGTCGCCGATCCTGTGGAAGAAGGTGGCCGGCGGGCTGTCCGCGGGCCGCGTGCAGAGCGTGGCCACGCGGATCGTGGTCGAGCGGGAGCAGGAGATCCGCGACTTCACGCCGGCGGAATCGTGGGAGATCACGGCCGCCCTCGCCTTCGACGTCGGCGCGGCGTCGCAGCTCCACGACGCGTGGACCGCCTTCATGGACCGCCGGGACGAACGGGGACGGCCGCCGCTCGTCCGCGATCGGATGGCCTGGCTTGCCGAGCACCGGGCCCTGGCCTGCGACCTCGTGGAGGTCGGGGGCCGGCCGCTCAAGATCGAGGCCGACAACCTGTCGCAGGCCGACCTCGCCGGAGAGGCCCGGGCGGCGGCCGAGGCGGCCGGTCTCGTGGACATCGAGATCGTGCGGGAGACCGACCAGACGGGCCGGGGCCGGGGCCGGAACGTCGTCCGCATCGCGGGGCGTCCAGACCCACGGGCCCGCTACCGGGTCGAGTCGATCGACGTCACGCGGACGCGGTCCCGCCCCTTTCCCCCCTTCATCACGAGCACGCTCCAGCAGGCGGCGAGCAGCCGTCTGGGGATGTCCACCGACCGCACGATGCGGATCGCCCAGCAGCTCTACGAAGGCATCGACCTGCCCGGCGAGGGACGCGTGGGCCTCATCACCTACATGCGCACCGACTCGACGAACCTCTCCCGCGAGGCGATCGACATGGCCCGCCGCTACCTCGATGAGCGGCATGGCAAGGCCTATGTGCCTGAGAAGCCACGGTTTTACGCGAGTTCCAACGACAGCGCCCAGGAAGCCCACGAGGCGATCCGGCCCACCGACGCCTTCCGTGAGCCCGACGCGATCGCCTCGGCCCTCAGCGACGAGCAGTACAAGCTCTACCGCCTGATCTGGCAGTGCTTCGTGGCCTGCCAGGCGACCGACGCCGAGTGGGACTCGACGGCGGTTCGGCTGCGGCGCAGCGATCGTGACACCGGCGCCGTGCTCAAGGCCAACGGCCGCGTGCTGAAGTTCGACGGCTGCTACCGGATCAGCGGCGCGCCCCGCGACGACGGCGAGCAGGTCCTTCCGGAGTTCGAGAAGGGGGCCGAACTGGCCCCCTTCGACATCGAGCCGCGGCAGAAGTTTCAGGCACCGCCGCCCCGCTTCTCCGAAGCCACGCTCGTCAAGAAGCTGGAGGAGGAGGGAATCGGCCGCCCCTCGACCTACGCGAGCATCATCAACGTGATCGAGAACCGCAACTACGTGGAGCAACGCGACCGCCGGTTCTACGCCACGGCCCTGGGGGAGGCGGTGACCGGCTTCCTCAAGCGCGGCTTCCGCGATCAGTTCATCGAGATCGGGTACACGCGTGAGATCGAGCGCGAACTCGACCAGGTCGCCCAGGGCACGAAGCGGTGGACCGAGATGCTCCACGAGTTTCACGACGAACTCGCGCCGAAGCTCGACACGGCGATGAAGGAGCCGCACGAAAAGGCCAAGGGGGATCCGTCGCCCTACGCCTGCCCGGAGTGCCGCCGCCAGCTGGAGTACCGGCTCGGCCGCAGCGGGCGGTTCCTGTCGTGCAGCGGGTTCAACGAGAAGATCGTCGAGCAGCCCGCGGCCCCGAAGACCACGGCCAAGGGGCGGAAACGCAAGCCGCCGAAGCCGAAGGAGGTGCCCGCCTGCTCCTTCGCCATGCCGGTGGATCGCGACGGCAAGCCCCGGCTTCCCGAGCAGATCGACCTGCTCTCGCCGGCGGGGGTGCCGATGGTGAAGCGGACCGGCCGGTTCGGCGACTTCCTCGTCGAGGACAAGCCGCGGCCGCCCAAGCCCAAGGGCCGGAAGGCCGCCGACGCCCCCGCCGAGCCGCCGTCGTTCATCCTCAACCTCGACAAGAAGGGCCAGATCAAGTTTCCGTCGCCGCCACCGCTGGATACCGACATCGCCTGCCCGAAGTGCGGCGACCTGATGTATCTCCGCGAGGGAAAGCGCGGTCCGTGGCTCGGCTGCCGCGGGTTCCCCAAGTGCCGCGGCCGTGCGCCGTTCGCCAAGCTGTCCGACGAGAAGCGGCAGGAACTCGAAAAGAGCCTCGCGGCCCACATGCGCGGCCAGACGAAGCTCACGCTCACCCGCCGCGACGGCGTCACGCCCGTCGCCGAGGGCACACCGCTGGCGTCGCTGGCGATCGAGGGCGGGGTCGCCGAACTCGCGCTCTTCGAATAGGACGCGCACCGGCTTCGGGCTCCCCATATCCCGTCGCCGGACGTTCGC
>RFUD01000360.1 GCA_009923125.1 Planctomycetia bacterium | reverse complement strand
CTCGAAAGCGAGCTCTTCGGCCACGTGGCCGGGGCGTTCACGGGCGCCGTCGGTGATCGGCCGGGGAAGTTCCTCCAGGCCGATGGCGGCACGATCTTCCTCGACGAGATCGGCACGGCGTCGCCGGCGCTCCAGGTGAAGCTCCTGCGGGTGCTCCAGTCGATGCAGTTCGAGGCCGTGGGGGGCAGCAAGACGCATACGGTCGATGCGCGCGTGATCCTCGCCGCCAACGAAAACCTCGCCGACCTCGTCGCTGCCGGCCGGTTTCGGGCCGACCTGTTCTGGCGGATCAACGTCGTCACGATCGAGATGCCCGCGCTCCGCGAGCGCACGGCCGACATTCCGCTCCTGGCCGAGCACTTTCTGCGCTCGGCTGCGGCCAGGGCCGGCCGGCAGGTCGCGGGCTTCACGCCCGCAGCCCGTGCCGCGCTCCTCGCCCATTCCTGGCCGGGCAACGTCCGCGAGCTCGAGCATGCCGTGGAACGGGCCGTGTTCCTGGGCCGCGGGGAGCTCGTCGACGTGGCCGACCTGCCCGCTCCCGTCGCGGGGCGGGGCGCGTCGCTCGTGTTGCCGGTGGCCGTGGGCCCGGCTGCGTGTTCGCTGAAGGTGGCGCTCACGCACCCCGAGCGGCAGATGATCATCGACGCGCTCGATCGCCACGGCTGGCGGCGCGACGCCGCCGCGAAGGCGCTCGGCATCAACCGCACCACGCTCTACAAGAAGGCGAAGAGGCTGGGGATGGACTTGGCGGCACTCGAGCCGAGCGTCCAGGCGAGCACGCCGGCCAGTCCGAGCCGATAGACGATGAACGGCCAGAGCGTGTGGCTCGTGAGCAGGCGGAGCAGCCAGCGGATCGACCCGTAGCCCACGATCGCGGCCGTGAGCGTGCCGACGGCCGTTTCGACGAGGGCGTCGCTCGAGCCGAAGATCGCGGCCCGCTGCTGCCAGGCCTCGAGGAGGGCCGCCGCCGCGACGGCCGGCAGCGAGAGCAGAAACGAGAACCGGGCCGCGGTCGCGCGGTCGAGGCCCGTCACCATGCCGGTGGAGATCGTGATGCCGCTGCGCGACGTGCCCGGCACGAGGGCGAGCACCTGCGCGAGCCCCATCGCCAGGCCGTCGGTCGGCGTGACGGCCTCGAGGCCGGCGCGGCCCCTCCCGCCGCGGCGGGCGCGGCGCCGGGCCAGCCACTCGGCGCCGGCCATCACGAAGGTCGTGAACAGGAGGGCCGCCGTCACCACCTCGAGCCGGCGGGCCTCGCCGCGGATCAGGTGTCGGGCCGCGAACCCCGCGACCACGATCGGCACCGTGCCGAGGATGATCAGCAGGCTCGTGCGGCAGTCGGCCGACGCGAGCGGCCGCCCCGAACGGATGCCGGCGACCAACCCGCCCGCCAGCCGGACGATGTCGCGTCGCATGGCGATGCACACGGCGGCGAGCGTGCCGCACTGGATCACGGCCGAATAGGCGGCGCCGGGGTCGTCCCAGCCCAGCAGGGCGGGCACGAGCCGGAGGTGGGCGGTGCTGGAAATCGGCAGGAACTCCGTGAGTCCCTGCACGATTCCCAGCACGACGGCTTCGACGGTCGACATGGCCGCTTCAAAATAGCCTCTCCGCCGGGCATACTGACGGGCCCAAATTTTTTTTCAGGAGACCCCCCGCCCCATGTCTGGCATGTTTCGCAATCTCTCGACGATCGGCCTGCCCCTTTCCGGACGCCCCAGCGAACTCATCGAACTGGCGCTGTCGTTCGGGTTCGATTCGATGGACATCGACATCGTGGACTTCCAGCAGCAGGCCGAGGTGTACGGGGTGGAGCACGCCCGTCGGCTGATGGTCAGCGCCCGGCTCAAGAGCGGGCTGATCCACCTGCCGATCGATCTGGGAGGCGACGACGCGGCCTTCGAGCACGAGCTCTCCCTGCTGCCGAAGCGGTTGGAGGTGGCCCAGGCCGCGGAGGTCACGCGGGCGGCGGCGACGGTCGCGCCGGTGTCGCCGGAGCACTCGTTCAAGGATTTCTTCGAGCTTCATCGCCGGCGGCTCGACACGCTCGGCGACCTGCTCGCCAAGCACGGGATCATGCTCGGACTGGCGCTGCAGCCGGAGACCGAGGCCGCTGCCGGGGGCGGGAGCCAGTTCATCGCGACGCACGAAGCCTTGATCGGCCTCGTGGCGGTCGCGCATCCGAGTGTCGGGGCGATCATCGACTCGTGGGCGCTGCATGTCACCGGCGAGGGCCCCGATGTGATCGCGAAGGTGCCGAAGGGGAGGATCGTCGAGGTCCGCCTGTGCGACGCGCCGCGCGAAGTGCGGGGAGTCGATCTGCACGCCAATCAGCGGCTGCTGCCCGGAGACACCGGGGTGATCGGTTCGGCGGCCGTGCTGACGCACGCGCGTGATGCCGGGTTCGAGGGCCCGGTCACCCCATGGGCCGACCGCTCGGCTCTCGCCGGCCGCGGTCGCGAGAAGATCGTGCGGCTCGCCGGTGATCGCATGGAGGCGGCGTGGCGCGAGGCCGGTCTGCCGATCGTGCCCCGCTGGTTCATGCCGGTGGCCAAGGAAGGTGGCAGCACGTTCGGCGAGCCCGTCGTGGCTGGCGCAGAGTGATCCCTGTGGAGCAAGCGTCTCGCGCCTTGTGGGGCAAGCGTCTCGCTTGCCATCTGGCCCTGTGGGGCAAGCGTCTCGCTTGCCATCTGGCCCTGTGGGGCAAGCGTCTCGCTTGCCATCTGGC
>RFUD01000359.1 GCA_009923125.1 Planctomycetia bacterium | reverse complement strand
TCGGTGCCTCGTCCACGACGAACAGTCGGGCGGCGAGCTCGTCGTACGAGCCTTCGACGTCGCACCTTCCCAGCACCGGACAGCCTCGGCAGTGCGCACCGTCGGTGTACGTCTCGAGGTTTTCGCGATTGAAGAGGTAGGGCTTGGCGGAGAACGTGCCGGCCACCCACTGCCAGGAGAGGTGATTGCTCGCCGGGTCGCCGTCGAGGAGATGCTCGAGGAACCAGTCGGCCCCGGCTCGCCACCGGACGCCGCGCACGTGCACGAGCCACGACGCCAGCCACATCCGCTCGTGATTGTGGAGCCAGCCGGTGCGGTGGAGTCTGTCCACGAAGGCGTCGATGCAGGCCAGCCCGGTCCCGCCGGCGAGCACGTCGTCGGGAACGCGGTCGACAGCCGGTCGGCGCCAGCGGCTCGCCGGCCGTTCGATGTCGCGGTTGATCGCGTCGCCCAGGGCCGCGTGCACCTGCTGGAAGTAGTCGCGCCAGCCGAGTTCGGTCACCAGTTTCGTCGCGTCGTCGGCCGTGCGGACCCGCGCCAGTGCCGCGTCGCGGACCTCCGCCAGCCCGAGCACGCCGTGGCGGATCCAGGGCGAGAGCCCGGTGACCGCGCCGCCGGTGTGGTTCCGCGTGCGGGCGTAGGCCGTCGGGTCGATGCGGGTCAGACGGGCCAGCGCCGCCGCCCGTCCACCCCTGATTTCGATTTCCGGGCCGGGGCTGATCGGCCGACTGCCCTGCGCTGCGGCGACGATGCCGGCCAGTGGCCCCGCCAGGCCGGCGCGGGGTCCGTGCAGAGCGGATTCGAGGTCGTGCAGGCGGGGCATGGCGGCGACGTTTCGGGGGGCTTCCAAGACAGCCGGACGGTTGACGTCCGCGACGCCGATCGACGTCGCGCACGCCATCATGCCTGTTTCCTGCGCAAGCGGTTGCCCCCAAATCGCGCCTTCACGAGATCGACGCGCTGCCGCAAGGCTGTTGAGTCGGTCGGTCGCATGTTCCGGATGAGGTCAAAAGTCGTCTGAAAAAAAGGATCGGAATTGCATTTCAAGCGTTTCAGGCTGGCGGGGATGGAGAGTCTGCGACGGTTTGGCACGTGCTTTGCTTTAGGCGACGGCGAAGAGATTTCGGGCATTCAGGACGTCCCTGATGCACGGGAGGCCAAGGCCCTGCGGAGGCGCCCCCTCTCGGTCGTTTCAACCCTTCTGGAGACGCACGATGCGTTCATCCCCTCGGTCGTTGTGTTGCCTGGCGCTGGGCCTCTGGCTCGGGTCGGCATTGTTCCTCGATTCACCCCCGCTGCTGGCACAGGATGCCGCGGCGACCGCGGCGGCAGCCCCGGCCGCGGCTCCCGTGCCGCCGACCACCGAGGAGATGGTGTCGAAGCTGTGGATGGCCGCCGACACGGTCTGGGTGCTGGTCTGCGGCATGCTCGTGTTCTTCATGAACCTCGGCTTCGGTTGCGTCGAATCCGGGTTCGCCCGGGCGAAGAACTGCGTGAACATCCTCTCCAAGAATTTCATCGTGTTCGCCGCGACGGCATTGGCCTACTACCTGATCGGCTGGGACCTGATGTTCGGTGCCGGTGACGGCGCCTTCATCGGCAACTCCGGATCGTGGATGGTCGGCGGTGCGGACAACAGCCCGGCGATGGGGGACAAGTATCAGGGCGTGTACGGCGCCATCAATTGGACGAACGTCCCGCTGTGGGCGAAGTTCTTCTTCCAGCTCGTGTTCGCCGGAACGGCCGCGACGATCGTGTCCGGCGCCGTGGCCGAACGGATCAAGTACCACACGTTCGTCCTGTTCAGCTTCCTGATGGCGATCGTGATCTACCCGGTCACGGGCCACTGGATCTGGGGCTTCGGCTACCTCGCCAAGGAGTGGAACTTCTGGGACTTCGCCGGTTGTTCCGCGGTGCATTCCGTGGGCGGCTGGGCGGCCCTCACCGGAGCCTTCATCCTCGGCCCGCGGATCGGAAAGTATTCCTCCACCGGGAAGGTTCAGGCCCTGCCCGGCCACAACATGATGGCCGCCTTCATCGGCTGCCTCGTGCTCTGGTTCGGCTGGTTCGGCTTCAACCCGGGCAGCACGATGGGCGTGGCCGGTGACGGTGGTGCTCTGGCCGCCCAGGTGGCCGTGAACACCAACTCGGCCGCCGCCGCCGCGACCCTCACCGCGACCCTGACGGCGTGGCTGTTGCTCGGCAAGCCCGACATCGGCATGACGCTCAACGGGTGTCTCGCCGGCCTGGTCGGCATCACGGCCAGCGCAGCCTACACGAACGTGCCGTGCTCCCTGCTGATCGGCGCGATCGCCGGCGTGCTGGTGGTGTTCTCGGTGCTGTTCTTCGACCGGATCAAGATCGACGACCCGGTCGGGGCGACGAGCGTGCATCTCGTGTGCGGCGTGTTCGGCACGCTGTGCGTGGGCCTGTTCACCACTTCCGACCTGTCGGCCAGCGTGCTCACCGGGCCGTACGGCACGGCGGCCTGCGGCGGACCCTCTGCCGGCCTGTTCTTCGGCGGCGGCACCAAGCAGCTGATCGCCCAGCTGGTGGGCGTGCTGATGGTTGGCGCCTACGTCGTGCCGGTGTCCGCGATCTGCTGGCTGATCCTCAAGGCCCTCGTCGGCCTGCGGGTCTCGCCACAGGAGGAGATCGAGGGTCTCGACATCGGCGAGCACGGCAACGAGGCCTACCACGGCTTCGTGATGGTGCGGACCGAGTAACGTCCA
>RFUD01000358.1 GCA_009923125.1 Planctomycetia bacterium | reverse complement strand
GGCTCGGCCCGGGGGTCGAGGCCCGGGCGAAACACGGCCGGGAGCGAGCCGTCGGCCGGGAGCTGCCGGCCCGTGACCTCCCCCCATGCCGCCGCGGCGCCGGGATACCAGGAGGCGCGTGCCGGCAGTGCCGCGAGTCGCCGGGCGATGAGCACCGCGAACTCTTCCCGTTGCTCCCACGAGCGGCAGGTGAGCACGGCCTTCGTGGCGATGCAGTTGAACGACGTGTTGTTGGCGATCGACGCGGCGATTACGTCGGCCTGGAAGGCGAGCTGTCGCGGCGTGTAGCGACCCGGCACGACGATCCAGGGGGTCACGTTGCCGAGTTCGCAGGTGATCGACTGGGCGAGACTCGGCACCTCCCGCTTCCCCGGCCCGCCCCACACGAGCGCATCGAAGGCCGCCCGGCCGCCCGTGAGATGCACGTGCTCGAGTCCGGGCGAGGCGATCGCGGCCTTCGCGACCTCGACACCTCCAGCCACGATCGCCAGCATTCCGGCCTCGACGAGCGGCTGGAAGGCCCGCTCGAACAGCATCCGGAGCGGGGCATGCAGCGGATGCAGCTTGAGGAACACCGCCCTGCCGTGCTCGAAGATCTGGTTCACGCAGTCGGCCGGGGCCAGCCCGGTGACGTTGCCCGCCCCCAGCACGAGCGCTACGCCACCGGCTCGCGACCGCTCCTCCGCCTCCGCGCGCCACGACCGCTCGAACGCCCCGAGGCTGCCCGGGTTCACGCACCGCACCGTCGCCTGGTGGCCGCCGAAAATCGTCGCGTCATAGAGCCCGCCCCGCGGCGCGAATCCGGGCAGCACGTCGACTGCGATCCGCGACGCCGTGGCATCACCGGCGTGGACCACGCGCGGCGGCCGCGGCATTCTCGGCAGTCCCGTGCGCCCGATGTCGGCGAGGGCCCGCGCCGTGATCAGCAGCAGGCGGAGGGTCACGAGTGGTCCCGTGGCCGTCTCTTCCGCCCGCACGCCGGCCGCGGCCGATTGCTTGATGCCCACCGCGGCATCGATCCAGGCGTCGGCCGTCGCCGTCACGGCCTGTGCCGTGCGCAGCGCGAGGGCGGCGCGGTCTGTCGCCGATCGGCCGGCCCAGGCGGCGGCACCGGCCGCGAGCACTCCGATCTGCCGTTCCACGTCGCTCATCGTGCGGGTTCCCAGGAGTCACTTTCCGATGCAGTGCCGCTCGAATATACGGTCGAGCAGATCTTCGCCCATCTCGCGGCCGGTGATCACCCCGACGGCGGCGACCGCCCGTCCGAGGTGGCCGGCGACCAGTGCTTCGTCGCGTGCGCTCCCCGTCGCGGCGGACCGCGCGGCGTCGATCGCCGAACGGGCGGCATTCACGCCGACGCGCATCCGCAGCGTGGCCGTCGGGCCGCGGGTAGCGAGCCGCCTCACCGCGTCGAAGATCGCCCGACGGAGGTCGTCGATGCCGAGCCCGGTGCGGCTGCTCGTGACGAGCACCCCGGAGCCGTGCGCGCCCGGCGACCCGCGATCACACCGCGTGAGCACGTCGAGTCGCACCGGGCCCGGCGGCACGTCGGGCGGGGCGTCCGCGGCGATCGCGTCGCGGCAGACCACGACCACGTCGGCCCGGGCCATCTCGGCCTCAGCCACCGCGATCGCAGCCGCGGCCACCGAGTCGCCGGCCACGCAGCGGTCGATGCCGGCCAGGTCGACGAGCAGGCAGGCCGTGTCGTGTTCCTCCAGGTGGGCGGTGATCCAGTCGCGGGTCGTGCCCACCTCGTCGGCGACGAGCGCCGTCGGCCTGCCGGCGAGCGTGTTGAACAGGCGGCTCTTGCCGATGTTCGGCCGACCGGCGAGCACGACTCGCGGCAGGTCGCCGGACGCGGCATCCCGCGCGTCCACGTGCGCGGCGACCTCTTCGAGCGACCGCACGGCGGCGGCGAGCCGCCCGTCGATCGCCTGCCAGAACGCCGCATCGGCGGACGTGAGATGATCGGGCGCGTGCTCGTCCGAGAAGTCGATCACCGCCTCGACGTCGGCGAGGATGTCGAGCAGCTGTTCCCGGACGGCATGCAGCCTTCGACCCGCGCCGCCCGCCATCCGGTCGAGCGCGGTCGCGAGTTCATCGGGCGTGCGGGCGTCGACCACGGCCAACACGGCCTCGGCCTGCACGAGATCGATGCGGCCCGCGAGGAACGAACGCAAGGAAAACTCCCCGCCACGCGCCAGCCGCGCCCCACTGCTGCACGCCGCGGCGATGATCGCATCGACGAGTGGCTGGCTTGCCGGCAACTGGAGTTCCGCGAGTGGGCCACCGGTAGGCCCCGCCGGCCCGGGCCACCAGAGCACGTCGACCTCGAGCGGCCCCCACGTCGCGGCCAGCATCGGATGCAGCCGCGTTGCGAGGCATCGGGGCGGCCCCCCGGCTGTGAACGACTCCGGCGGCTCGGGCACGACAAGCTGCCCGAGCAGCGTGGCCAGCCCTTCGCCCGACAGTCGCACGATTGCCCGCGCGCCGCTTCCCGGCACGGTGGCGGGCGCGACGATCAACTCGGAGGGATGAGCGAGACGAGAAGTCATGGGCATCGATCAAGCCTACCGCGAGCGCACATTCGCGACCTAAGGACACGGGAGGCTTCGGGCTCCCCGTGTCCTGGTCGCCGGCGTTACTCACCAGCGAAGCCAGGATGGCGCAGCGCCAGTGAGTCCGAGTGAACGGAGCCCATGGATGGGCGCAGTGAACGTCCGGCGACGGGATATGGGGAGCCCG
>RFUD01000357.1 GCA_009923125.1 Planctomycetia bacterium | reverse complement strand
GCCACCAGCCAGATTTCCGCCGACCCCGCCGGGCGGATTGCTTCGGCGAGCCGCGCCGCATCGGGTTCATCGACGGTGCAGGCCGCGATCCGCAGGTTGTCGTGCCTCGTGCGCAGGTCGGCGACGAGGGCCGCGTGCTTGGCGAGCTTCTTCGGCGGCCTGAGGTTCGACGTCCGCCAGTGCACGGTGATGCCCCGCGCGGCGGCTTCATCGAGCAGGCTCTCAATGCCGGCACGCTGGTCGTCCCAGTCGCTCCCCGTCGGCCCGTCCTCGTGGCTCGTGATCACCGCCGCGCGGCAGCCGAGCCCCTGCATCTTGTCGAGCACGGCCCGCATCCGGCGGACCGATTCCTCTCGCTGGTGGGGCACGCCGCTCGAGAAGGTGAGATCGGGAAACCGGTTGATCGACCTGCTGAAATCGACGATCGTGCCGAGCGACCGGTCGGCCAGCCACTTTGCATCGCGGTCGATGGCGGCGGCGCTTCGCGACTCGACCCAGTCCGAGTCGACGAGCAGCCCGTCGAAGTGGTCGAGCAACCCCGGCCGCGCGGCGGCCGCCCGCGCGAGATCGCCGATACCGTGCAGCGTGACGAACCGCCGGCCCGTGGCGGAGGACTGCCGGCGGCGGGGCTGCGGTTTTTCGGACACGTCGTCGTTGGTGCCCGGCCCGGCGATCCTCCCCGGCCGCTCGTCGAGCCAAGCCCGCTTCACGTCGGCGTAGACAGCCTCCCACGAACGCCAGTCGGCCTCGAGCACCTCGATGCGGCTGCGAGCCCTTTCAGGCACCGTCCCGGCCGCGAGCCAGCGCACGTCCGCGGGGGTGCGGGTCGGAATCTTCCCGGCACCGCCTCGATCAGCATCCGGATGGGAATCGCCGACGAGCACCTCGACCAGGCCGTGCAGCGGCGCGGCCCGCTCGCACACGCGTGCGGAGGTCTCCGTATCTGCTCCCCGCGCATCGACGAGAATCCGGATCGCATGGCGGCGCAGCCAGGCTGCCCGGTCGGCCAGCCACGTCGGGTCGCAGTCGAGCAGCCCGCCGGCGTCGATCGCCACGCCGTCGAAGAACGCCGTAAACATCGGCCAGCCGAGGAGCCGTTCCCGGAGCGTCACGAGATCGGGAACCGCGAGGAGCCTGCCCTGCACCGCTTGGGGCGGCGGCTCGTGGGGCCGCTCCGCCGCCGTGCTTGTGTGCAGTGACACCTCGAAGAACCGGATGTCGCCGCCCCGGATGTGCCGGTCGTCCGAGGGTGCGAGCTGGCCGGGGAGTTCTCCGAGGTCCTCGCGGCGGCTCTTCTTGGCGTACGGGTCGGCCGGTCCCCAGCCATGCGGCCAATAGCCGGGAAGGTCGTGGATCGGACAGCCGAGATCGATTTCGGTCACGGAAGCGATCGGCCCCACGTGCGACGTGATCTCGAGCGGCTGGCTGTCGAGCCGCGGATTCGAGACGCCGACCACCCAGCTGCCGTCGTCGCGCCGGCAGCTCGTGACGGTGAGCCCATCGCCGGCAGTGAACAGTCGCTGCGAGCGCAGCGCCGTGTCGTAGGCGGCCGTCACGTGACGCAGCAGCCGGTGGGGCCGGGTGAGCGGCGTGTTCTCCCCCTTGCCGAAGATCGGCGAACGCATCGGCGGCACCGGGTCCGGATCGCGGTTCATGCCGGTCGTGGCCAAGAGCAGCACAAGCGCGCCCTTGCCGACGGCCAGGCGGGCGACGGCGGGACGGCCCGCGCACGTGGCGATGACTTCCGCCTGGGCCGGGAGCGTCGCCACCTGCAGATCGAAGGCGTCGGGCTCGACGTCCTCGCGGCCATCGCCGGCCCAGCGGATCGTGGTTTCCTGCGGGACGGGCACCGTGGCGGCGCTCACGTGCTCCGGCCACAGTCGGGCGGCATCGCCGCCCATGACGACGGCGGTTCCGCCCGTGGCGAGGTAGCGGTCGAGCCGGTCGCGGACGCCGGCCGTATCGTGCTCGATGCCGCACACGAGCACGAGACCGTATCGCATGAGGATTTCCGCCGCCGCGTCGGAGAGCAGGCAGTCGGCGATGTCTCCATAGGGCGTCGGGCACAGTCCGCCCCGCTCGTCGAAGTACCAGCCGCAGTTTTCGTATCCCGGAAAGATCGCGGAGAGGAGCGCGTCGGTGAGATGGTCGCCCGGCCGATAGGGCAGGCCGTTGAACGCCTGAAACTGCACGTTGTTGGTACGGGCGGGCATCCAGCCACTGAAGTAGTCCTGCAGGATCGCCACCGGCGTCTGCATCACGCCGGGGGTGAATCCCGCGCGGATGAGCCGCTCTGTCGCCAACTGCACCCGGCCGATCGGCGAGATCCGGGCGGGCGTCTTGTCCGTCGGCGTGCCCTGTTTGCCCGCGGGGCCGGCCAGCACGGCCCGCTCGTAGCCGAGGATGGTGCAGTTCCACAACCACTGCTGGAGGAAGAGCCGCCGCATCAGGTTTCCGCTGCCGCCGCCCGGATGAAACACGAGCCGCTCGGCGTCATCGAACGACCATGTGGACGCCCCCGCGAAGGTGCCGAACGTGGCCACGTTGCCGAACCAGAGCACGCCGTACTGCTTCCCCGCGCCGCGGAGGAAGGCATACTGCACCTGCGGATTCGTGATCCCTACCTTGTCTTCGCTCTCGGCGCCGATCAGCGCCATCGCGCCATCCTGCGTGGGGTAGTGCCAGCCCCAGAGGCTGCTCAGGAGCGACATCCTGCCCCCCTGGTCGTCGATCACGCGATCACACCAGTCGCGAAACAG
>RFUD01000356.1 GCA_009923125.1 Planctomycetia bacterium | reverse complement strand
CGCGATCGCGAGCACGGCATCGGCGGCCCGGGCCGCGGAGCCGCCCGTCGCCACCCGCGCCGCGACGGCCTCGATCCGCTCGATCGCGCGCGACCGGGCGACCGGATCGGTGAGCCATTCGACGACGTGCGCCGCCGCCTCGCGGGCCGGATCCTGCACGGCGAGATACTCCGGATACACGGCCTCGGGGTCGGCCGCCTCGACGGCCGCGGGCGGCAGGAGCGTGGGCTGGACGGGCCCGATCGGGTTGCGGCAGGCGAGCAGGTTCACGAGCGTGATGAATCGCGCGCGGCGATACCAACTCTGCACGACATACGCCAAGCCGCTGATCCGATACACGATCACGGTCGGTACACGCGAGGCGAGCAGTTCGAGCGACACCGACCCGCTCACGGCAATCGCGCAGGCCGCCTCGGTGATCAGGCTGCGGGTGCAGGCCGATTCGATGGCGACGTCGAGGCCGCCGAGCGCCGGCTGCTGTGCGGCGAGCATCTCGCGGATCCGCGCGGCATGCCGGTCGTGGAGCGCGCCCACGGCGAACCGGGCCACCGGCACGCGGGCCTTCACGAGCGCAGCGGCCCGCAGGATCGAGGCGAGGTTGCCCTCGATCTCCTGCCCACGCGATCCCGGCAGGAGCAGCACGAGCGGCGCGGCGGCGGCGGGCTGCCGAGGCATCGCACACTCCAGCTCGTCGAAGAACGGATGGCCCACGTAGGTGCTCTGCATGCCCTGGGCCGTGAACCAGTCGTGCTCGAAGGGGAGCGCCGAGAGCACGTGATCGACGAGTCGGCGCATCTTCCCGATCCGCCAGCTCGCCCAGGCCCAGATCTGCGGCGGGCAATAGAAGACGACCGGAATGCCGTGCCGCTTCGCCCGCCATGCCAGCCACCAGTGGAAGCCGGGAAAATCGACGAGCACGCAGATGTCGGGCCGCGCGTCGAGAAAACTCCGCTCGGCACGCCGGGCGAGATCGACGAACCGGTGGATGTTGAGGATCACCCGCAGAAACCACATCACCGCCAGCTGCGTGAGATCGGCCACGAGCGTGCAGCCCTCGGCCGCCATGCACGGCCCCCCGAGCCCGACGCACTCCACATCGGGCCGCCGTTCACGAATCGCGCGCACAAGCAGCGCCGCATGATGGTCGCCCGAAGGCTCGCCGGCAGACAGGAACACGCGCATAAAAACTCCACGAGGCCAGCCGGCCCCGGCGGAGTATTTCAAGTTCGAGTGACCCGCCCTAGGCCATTTTCATGGGGGCCAATGGGCGTGTCGCACGCTACGGGGAGGCGAGGGGCTACCCCTCCCGTCGAGACGGCGTATGTGACCAGCGCAGCCATGGATGGCCAAGCGGAGGCGCTCCCGCTGGCGCAGGCACATCCGAGTGAGCCGTAGCCTGGAGGGCGAAGGCGAACGTCCGGCGAGACGGTACGGGGCAGCCCCGAGCCGGCTTCTGCGCAGCAGGACAGGCGGGACGCCTGTCCCACGTCAGCAGTCACTTCCCGGCCGGTGCGAAGCCCTTCGCGATGTTGCCGAACACCATGTTCACCTGGTCGTCGGCCGACGCCTTCTCGACCTTGCCCTTGCAGTTGGGGCAGCAGAAACCGACCTCGGCGTCACCGATCGCCAGTTGCGTGCCAGCCTTCACGGGGCCGCCGCTGAACGGGCAGCCCTTCTGCACGAGCTGGCCGGTGCTCACCATCTGCTGATGGGCCTTGGCGGAGAACTTCTTCGAGTCGCCCTCGAACGCCTTCTGGCACTTGCCGCAGCAGAAGTAGACGCTGCCGCCGTCGAAGGCGACGCGGTTCTCGGGATTGCAGCCCCCGCCCGACACGGGGCACTTGGCGTCCTTCGGCTCCTTGACGGCGGCCGGGGCGACCACGGCCGAGCAGAGCACGGCCGCACACAGGCACAGCAGACGAATCGACTTCATGACGGACTCCTGAGTTTCGGGGAAGGCGGACCGCCGATGCGGTTCCCCGCCCGGCGGGCGGATCATACGCGGGCGACAGGGGCCGTCGCAATCCGGCAGGGCCATCGCGAGCCCGGCGCCCGCCGCGATCACGGCGGCCCCGGCGACGAACACGGGCCGGAAACCGACCACGTCCACCGCCAGGCCGATGAGCGGCGAGAGCACGAAGGGGGCCGCGAGCGCCGCCCCCACGATGCTCACGTACCGCGGATGCTCGGCTGGCCGTGGCGCAAGTTCGAGCGCGTAGTTCGTGAACAGTTTGAGCGAAATCGGGTTGAGCCCCAGCGGGGCGTAGACGATCCAGAACCAATCGACGGCGACCGCGTGCGGCAGCAGCGAGAGCAACGTCACGACGAGCGGTGTCGTCGCCGACAGGGCGACCAGCCACACCAGCACGATCCGCGTGCCGCGGCGGTCCGACACGGGGCCGGCCACCAGGCTCACGAGGCCGGTCGCCGCGTTCTGCACGACGACCCATGTGAGGAGGCTGCCGATCCGGCTGCCGAGGCGGTCGCGGGCGAATGCCTGGTAGTGGGGGAAGAGCATGAGCACGGCGGAGAAACAGGCCGCGACCAGGCACAGCCGCACGAGCGCCGGGTCGGACCGCAGCGCCGCGGCCCACTGGGCGAACAGCCGGCCCACCCCGCTGCGACGGTCATGCTCGTAAACGGCGTGCTCGAGGTGATCGGCCGGCTCGTCGAGGAACAGCGGCGCGACGGCTGCGAGCGCGAAGAATGCCGCGGTGGCGGCGAAGATTTTGGGGAATCCGTCCGGCTGCTCGAGCCAGGGCCCGAG
>RFUD01000355.1 GCA_009923125.1 Planctomycetia bacterium | reverse complement strand
GGTCGCGGTAGAACCGCACCGCCCGATCCATGTCGGCGGCCCAGATCACGTATTTCACACGCTCGATATGCATGGACCGGAGTATACGGTCGGCGGCGGAAATCGACCGCGCCGGCGATGCGCTGCCAGCCGGTGAGTAGCATTTCCGGTATGCCTGACGCATCTCACACCCTTGCCGAAATCCCGTTTCCAGACGCCCGTGCGGTCGTCGCGGCAGATGCGACGCGCTATCAGGCGCTGCCGCCCCGCGAGCGCTGGCAGCGGCTCTTTGCCCTGCGAGCCTGGGGCAAGCGTCAGAGCGATTCCCGTCCGGTCGCGCGGCGAGACTCTGCCGCCGAAGCCCGCTGGCAGGAAATTCAGCGCGAGTTGTTTGCACGTCATGGCCAATGAGTCTCGTCTCCCACCCGATGCCCTGGAAGCCGCGCTGGCGGGGTGCTCGACACCGCGAGCAATGAGCAGGGCCCCACCGGCCCGAGCGGCTGGTGGTCAGCGGATCTCCGGCGTCGGGATCCGGAGCGTCGGAATCTGGGCGTCGCCGACGTCGTGTGTGCGAAAGAAGGCCTCGATCGCCGCCACCTCGCGGGCCGCAGCCACCACGTCGGGCACCTGAAACGAGATCCCCGTCCAGGTCAAGTGGTAGACGGCGTAGTACATCGTCTTGGCCTTCACGACGTTCACCCGGCCGCACCGGCAGGCCTCGTAAAACATCCGGTGCACCTGCCGCCAGGGCCGGCTGCGGTCCACGCAGGCCACGTCGTGCACGACCGACGCGTTGCGAAACCGCCCCTCGAACGGCCCGCCGATCACCGACCAGAACGGCCGCGGGATGCTCGCGCCGTTGACGACCGCGCCGGCCGGGGCGTCCCAGCGCACGTCGGCGGGGTCCACGTAGGCGAACGGCTTGACGAGCGTCATGTCGCGGCCGTCGTCATGCCACTCCGCGACCACGCGCCCGTCGAAATATCCCCAGGAGGGCATGCGCTGGTTCCTCGATGTGGGGCGACCGTCCCGGTCGCCGATCCGGCCTCAACTCCTGGCAAGCGCCACGCTTGCCCCACATGGCAAGCACAAGGTCACCTCGCGTGTTCCTTCAAATACGTCACGAGCGGCCGGGCCTCCGGCGGCACGCACGAATCATCGCACGTCACGTGCACGGTCGTCTCGCGCTGGATCGCGATCTCATACTGAAAGCGGTCGCGCCCCTCGGAGAACTTCTCCCACGACGCATCCCAGCCGGCCGCCACCACGAGCGACTCCACCCGCGCGCGTTCCTCCGCTTCGAGCGCGGCGGTGTCCACGCGGCAGTGCTTCATGAGCCCCGCAAACCCGCCCGACTGCGTGAACGTGATCCGCATCGCTTCACACGCCGACTTTTTTCCACGCCGCCTTCACGGCTTTCTTCGCCGCCGCGCCCAGTGTATCCCCGGCGATCTGCGCCGTGATGCGGGCCAGATCGGCGAACTGGCTCGTGCGTGAGAGCTGCAGCATCGCGTCGTACCACACGCGGCCCGCCTGCTCCCACGCCGGCCCGCCGAGCGCCTGCGCGACGAGCACGAACGCCCGGTTCGGGATCCCGGAATTGATGTGCACGCCGCCGGAGTCGGATGGCCCCGTGTAGAGCTTCTTCATGTGGTCGGGCTGCGGGTCGCTGCCGAGCGCCGGGTCGTCGGTGAACGCGGTGCCCGGGTGCTCCATGTCGCGGATCGCCCGCCGCGTCGGCGCCGGCACGAGCACCTCGGAGCCCACGAGCCAGTTTGCCGTCTCGGCCGGCACTCCCGCCCGCCACTGCCGCACGAGCACGCCGAACACGTCGGCGAAGTGCTCGTTGAGCGCCCCCGACTGGCCGCGGTACAGGAGGTTGCTCGTGAACGCCTGCACGCCGTGCGTGAGTTCGTGGGCCACCACGTCGAGCGACCGCGTGAATCGGCGAAACACCGCTCCGTCGCCGTCGCCGTAGGCCATCTGCGAACCGTCCCAGAACGCGTTGCTCATCGGCTGGTAGCCGCGGCCGTCGGCCTCCGCCACATGCACGCTCGAGATCAGCGACATCCCGGCGTCGTCGAGCGAGTTGCGGCCGAAGAGCGAATGAAAGAAGTCGAACGTGTCGCCGGAGAAGTCGTAGGCCTCGTTCACGGCCGCATCGGCCGACTTCTTCTCCCCCTCGCTGCGCACGAGCTTGCCCGGAAGTTCGTCGCGGCCGCGGGCGTCGTACACGAGCCGGTGGCGCCGGCCGGCGGGTGACGGCGCCGCGAGCATCGTCGGCATCCGCTGGGAAAACGCCCGCACGGCCCGCACGGCCGCCCCGGCGGCGAGGGCCACGACCGCCATCTCCCGCAGAGCCGGGTCCGCCGAATGGGCCATGTGCTCGAGGATGTAGGGCGGAATGATGCACTGCACGGGGTGGCGACACGACCCGTGGGGCGACCGTCCCGGTCGCCGAAGACGGCAAGCGAGACGCTTGCCCCACCCGTGGGGCGACCGTCCCGGTCGCCGATGCGGCGTCGAGGCACGGCAAGCGGGACGCTTGCCCCACATGGCGGGACGCTTGCCCCACGATCGGGCATCCAGAGTGGAGACGTTCATACTGGAGACTCCTGGTGAGGCGGGCAAGGTGGTGCGAGATCGCCGGTCGTGACGCTTCTCATCAATTGACCGGTCCGGGCGTCCGATTGCCTTGGGGGTAGTGTCCCCTGGTCTGGTGACACTCGCAAGGAGGATGTTCGGTGTATCGGACAAGTATTTCGTGGATCACGCTGACATGCGTCCTCGCGGGCCTTGTCGC
>RFUD01000354.1 GCA_009923125.1 Planctomycetia bacterium | reverse complement strand
GAGCCGATCGACCACGTGCGGGTTCATGTTCGGGCCTCGGTACACCACCGGCCCCTTGCCGAGGCCGATGTCGCCCTCCGACTTCTTGTCGATCGTTGGGCAGTCGGTGGCATGCGTGACGTCCACGGCGATCGCGACGGTCGGATCGACGCCGTACGAACTCGTCTGTGCGCCCCGCAGGCCGATCTCCTCCTGCACGGTCGAGGCCACGTAGAGCGCACAGGGCAGGGGGCCGGCCTGGGCCGCCCGGCGAAACGCCTCCAGCACGACCCACAGGCCGATCTTGTCGTCCATCGCGACGGAGCAGGCGCGATTGTTGCGCAGCGGCTGGAACTTGAGCTCGAACGTCACGCAGTCGCCCACGCGGACCACGCTCTCGGCGTCGGCCTTGTCGGGCGCGCCGATGTCGATCCACAGATCCTTCATCTTGGGCACGACCTTCCGCTCCTCCTCCGTGAGCAGGTGGATCGGCTTGCGGGCGATCACGCCCGGCACCGGGCCCGACGTCGTCCAGATCACGACCCGCGAGCCGACGAGCTGCATCGGATCCCAGCCGCCGATCGGCTGCACGGAGATGTAGCCGTCGGCGTCGATGTATTGCACGATCAGGCCGATCTGGTCGCAGTGGCCCGCGAGCAGCATGCGCGTGGGAGCGCCGGCGTTCTTGACCCCGATCACGTTGCCGTGGGCGTCGGTCTGCATCGTGTCGGCGACGCCGCCGAGATAGTCGCGCACGATCTTTTGGATCGGCTGCTCGTAGCCCGAGGGACTCGGCGTTTCGAGCAGGCGGATCAGAAATTCACGGGCGGCGGTTTCCAAGGCGGAGGCTCCGAAGGTGCGTGGGGCCGCGGGCGTCGCGGCGGCGACAACGTTATAACCGCTGCGTCGATCTGGCGACGCCTCACGCACGAGGCGCACGACGATCGCCGGGCCCCGAGCACGCATGCCCCCTCCTGATTCACCAGCACCTGCGTTCGCCGCGGCCGAGCGCAACGTGCGGCTGTTCGTGGCCTTCCGCATCCTGTTCAACGCGCGGTTCTATTACCCCGTGTTCATGGTGATGTTTCTCGACTTCGGGATCACGGTCGAGGCGTTCGCGCTGCTCAACGCGGTGTGGGCGGCGGCGATCGTGCTCCTCGAAGTGCCGTCGGGGGCGCTCGCCGATCTCATCGGCCGGCGCCGGCTCGTCGTCGCCGGGGCGGCCTTGATGGTGCTCGAGATGCTGCTCCTCGTGGTCGTGCCGGTGCCGTCGGCCTGGGTGCTGCCGGCGCTCGTGGCCAACCGCATCTTGAGCGGAGCCGCCGAGGCCTTCATCTCCGGGGCCGACGAGGCGCTGGCCTTCGACTCGCTCGCCGCCGCCGGTCGCACCGCCGACTGGCCGAGGGTACTCGAGCGGCTGATGCAGGTGGGCGGCCTCGTCACCATCGTGTGCATGGTCACGGGCAGCCTCGTCTACGATCCCGGCCCGCTCGACGCGCTGATGCGAGGTATCGGCTTCGCAGGGGGCCTCACCCGCGCCACGACGTTTCGCCTGCCGATCTGGCTCACGCTTGTCTCCGCTCTCGGGGCCCTCGCGGCAGCCGTGGCGATGCGCGAGCCACCACGCGGCTCCGCCGCCCACGCGAGCCCGCTGGCGACGTTTCGCCAGACCGCGGCCACCGGTCGCTGGATCGTCGCCCAGCCGCTGGTGCTCCTGGTGATCGCGGCGGGAGTCCTGATCGACATGCCGATCCGGCAGGTGCTCGTGGTGTCGAGCGAACTCTACGAGCAGATCGGCATCCCGGCCCCGGCCTTCGGACTCGTGAGCGCGGCGGCGGCGCTGCTCGGGCTGGCCGTCGCGGGGCCGCTACGGCGGCTCGCGCTCGGCGCAAGCGCTCGCGGATGCGGCCTCGTGCTGGCGGCGGTCACGCTCGCGGGGCTCGCCGGCACGGCGGCGTTCGTGCCCATCGTCGGCATCGGGTTCGTGATTCTGCTCTCCACCGCAATGCGGATGGTCACGTTTCTTCAGAGTCACTACCTCAACCAGCTCGTCGATTCCGGTCGGCGGGCAACGGTGCTCAGCTTTCGCGGGCTCGCGGTGAACGTGGGCTACGGCGCCGGCTGCCTCGTGTTCGCCGCCGCGACGGCCGTGATCGGGCGGATGGCGGACGGCGACGCGAGTTTTCGGATCGTCGTCAGCCTGCTTCCCTGGGCTTTCCTGCTCGCGTGCTGGGCGTTCTATGCGTGGACCCGGCGGCTGATTCCCGATCCGCAGCCGCTCGCACGCCCGGGTGGATTCGGTCCGCCTCAGTAGTCTTCCGAGATACCCAAGCGGCGCAGTTCCAAGTCCAACGTCTGCCGTCCAGCTTCGACGACGATGGTCGCGGGAGCGCCCAGCGCGTCGGCGGGCACCGGCTTCACCGCCCCGGATGACGCGTCCTGGATCGCAAGGTCCTGCAGCGCGAGTGTCTTTTCCCCGAGGGCGACCCGCTCGAGCCGGTATCGCCCGCCGGTGACCCGTACCGACGCCGACTCCCGGTAGCGGCCGTTCGTCGGGTATAGCATCACGAAGCCCTCGGTAACCGGCACGCCCTCGAAGGTGATCATGCCCTCGACGGTGCCGAGCCCAGGCCCGCAGCCGCCCGCGGCGGCGAGGGCGATCGCCATCCACGGCACGGCGGATCGGTGGATCGCATGCATCGGCAATCTCCAAGGTCGATCAGTACTGGCCCGGGGCAACGCTCAGTCCGTCCATCCGCGAATGAATCCGGTAGTAGATCGGCTGCGTGATGGTGTCGCCGACCCACTG
>RFUD01000353.1 GCA_009923125.1 Planctomycetia bacterium | reverse complement strand
GCGTTGCCGCGCCGCCCACGCGACACGTCACCACGCGGCACCGTGGCCGGCAACGGCTGCGGAACAGCCTGCACGCCGACGCCGAATCGATCGCCATCACGACCGTGAGCGTTCCCACGATCAGAATCCGCAGCCAGCGACGCACGATGCACCTCTCCGTTGATCCGGGCGGCGGCCCCGCGCCGCTCCACCCGCGTGATGGTGCGTATGCTAATTGGGCCGGGAAGCGCGGGCAAATTCGCCCCGGAAGCGGCTGTGGGGGCGTCCAAGCCGGCGTGAAATCCGGGACCGCCCGGGCGAAACAGCGGAGGGCCGTGGCAGCTTGGGTCTGCCACGGCCCTCGTTGGATCGAGCCTGTCGTCCGCCTGCGAACGGGGTAGAAAACTGCGAGACTGATGCGGATCGGGCCGTGACGGGCACGTGCTTTTCAAAGGATCCGGATCAACGCGTTGGGGTTGGCACCTCCGACGGAACGCGGAAACAGGTCGAATGTCGATGGGGGATACATCGACACGCGACCTGTTCCGCCTCCACGGCCCTGCGCCGGATGGCGCACAGCCGTCACAATCCGCTCCACGCGACCGTCACGAGCATCCCATGCTGTTGCCACAGTTGTGGCACAGGTAGCAGTTGCCGTTTCGCACGGTGATCGAACCGCAGTTGTCGCACGCCGGGGCGTCGATCTGGAACTTCGCGAACTGGTTTTGCCGGTCCGCAGGGCTCGCCGCCGGATCGTTCGCCATCTTGAGTCCGGCTCGTTCCAGCAGGGCGGCCGACGCCGACACCCCAGCCTTCGCCGGGGCAGCCTTCACGGCGGCCGTCGCATGCCCGTTGGTGCCGGACGGATGCTTGCCGCGGCTCGTCGTCGTCTCGCCTGTGGTGCGGGCTTTTCCCTGCCCATCGGCCAGCCCGCTCGCCGTCGTGGCGGCGGGCTTGCGCTCACTTTCCGTGTCGTCACCCGCGGCGGCCTCCTCGCCGCCGCCGTAGCCGCCGGGCCGGTTCGCCTCACGGTAGCCCGGAATGAACTCGGTGCCCATCCAGCGGAAGAGATAGTCCACGAGGCTCTTGGCCACGGGGATGTCGGGGTTCTTCGTGTAGCCCCAGGGCTCGAAGCGGGTGTGGGAAAACTTCTTCACGTACACCTCGAGCGGCACGCCGTACTGCAGACTCATCGACACGCTCGTCCCGAACGCATCCATCAGTCCGCCGATCGTGCTCCCTTCCTTCGCCATGGTGATGAACAACTCACCCGGCCTGCCGTCGTCGTACAGGCCGACCGTGATGTAGCCCTCGTGCCCGCCCACGTTGAACTTGTGGGTCACGCTGCGCCGCGTGTCGGGAAGCCGTTCGCGTCGCGGCGCCGCGGTCGCCTTGGCGGCCGCCTTGTCGCTCTCGCTGCTGGTGTTGAGCGGCTGGCTTTCCTTCGAGCCGTCACGGTAGATGGCGATCGCCTTCAGCCCGAGCCGCCAGCCCTCGATGTACGCGCCGGCGATGTCGGCCGGGGTGGTCTCCCGCGGCATGTTCACCGTCTTCGAGATCGCGCCGGAGATGAACGGCTGGGCGGCCGCCATCATTTTGACATGCGCCTCCCAGGCGATGCTCCGCTTGCCGAGCCGGGGCTTGAACGCGCAGTCGAAGACGGGCAGATGCTGGTCCCGGAGGCCGGGGGCGCCCTCGATCGTGTCGTTCTTGTCGATGTAGGCCAGCACGCCCTCGATCGCCGGCTCGTCGTAGCCCAGCGTCCGCAGGGCGAGCGGCACCGTCTGATTCACGATCTTCAGCATGCCACCGCCGGCGAGTTGCTTGTACTTCACCAGCGCGATGTCGGGCTCGATGCCCGTCGTGTCGCAGTCCATGAGGAAGCTGATCGTGCCGGTCGGCGCGAGGACCGTGGCCTGGGCGTTGCGATAGCCGTGCTTGCGGCCACCGGCGAGCACGTCGTCCCAGATCCGCCGGGCGGCGTCGTGGAGATAGCGCGGGCACGACGGATCGATCTTCTCGACGGCGCTGCGGTGCATCTGCATCACGTTGAGCATCGGGTCGCGGTTGGCGGCGAAACCCTCGAACGTGCCGACCGCCGCGGCGAGCTCGGCGCTCGTGCGGTTGGCGGCACCGTGGAGGATCGCGGTGAGCGCCCCGCACAGCCCGCGGCCCGCGTCGCTGTCGTAGGCGACGCCGTCGGCCATCAACAGGCTGCCGAGGTTGGAGTAGCCGAGGCCCAGCGGCCGGTAGAGGTGGCTGTTCTTGGCGATCCGCTTCGTCGGATAGCTCGCGTGGTCAACCAGGATTTCCTGGGCCACGAAGAAGATCCGGCAGGCGGCGGCGAACCGCTCCACGTCGAACGTGCCGTCGGCCTTGCGGAACTTCATCAGGTTGATGCTCGCGAGGTTGCAGGCGGTGTCGTCGAGGAACATGTATTCGGAGCACGGATTGCTGGCGTTGATGCGGCCGGAGTTGGGGCAGGTGTGCCAGCGGTTGATCGTGGTGTCGTACTGCACGCCGGGGTCGCCGCACTGCCAGGCGCACTCGGCCATCCGCCGCGTGACGTCGCGGGCCTTGAAGCTGGGGCCGGCCTTGGAGGGGTCGGTCACCCACCGGGTGGTCCAGGTGTCGTCACGCTCGACCGCCTCCATGAAGTCGTCGGTGAGCCGCACCGAGAGGTTGGCGTTCTGGAAGAGGATCGAGCTGTAGGCCTCGCCGTTGAAGTTGGCGTCGTAGCCGCCCTTCTCGATGAGGACGCGGGCCTTGTTCTCCTCCTTCGACTTGCACTCGATGAACTCCATGATGTCG
>RFUD01000352.1 GCA_009923125.1 Planctomycetia bacterium | reverse complement strand
GAACGCCTCCCGGACGCGGGCGGGGGAGGTCGCCGCCTGGAGCATCTGCCGGCCCGCCTCGGCCCGGCTCAGCGCCGCGCGGTAATTCGAGGTCACCTCCACGATCGCCGCAGCCGCAGCGGCCGTGTCGGGCTCGAGCCACCCGCTCCATTCCGCATACTGCCCGCGGCCGTGGGGCGGCATGGCCGGGGTGCCCGAGACGAGCAGGCAGCCTGAATCGTCGGCGAAGTCGAGCACGCCTCCCTGGCGGCTCGTGATCACGGGAATCGCCCGCGAGAGTGCCTCGGCGACGGGCAGCCCATAGCCCTCCGAGCGGTGCAGGCTCAGCAGGCAGTCGCACTCCTGCCAGAGGGCCTCCATCCCGGCCTCGTCGACCGTGCGGGCCAGAATCTCGACCGGGGCCCCGCCTGCCTCGGCCAGCAGCCGATCGATCGCGTCGGCCGGGGTGCCGGCGTGGCACTTGATCCGCAGGCGGGCCGAGCCTGCCGGCAACGCCGCCATCGCCTGCCGGAAGGCCCGCACCGCGCCGAGCGGATTCTTGCGGTCGAAACAGGAGGCATGGTCGAACATCGTCAGAAACTCGATCGGCCCGTCGGACCGCCGCACCCGGATCGGCCGCTCCGGCAGGCAGTGGGGAATGATGCCGACGGGCCGTCCGGTGGCCTTCTCGAAAGCCCGGGCCGCAAACCGCGAATGGGTGCAGACCAGGTCGTAGAGCGACAGCACGGTTGCCCAGCCGGCCGGGAGGGTTTCCGTTTCCCAGATCGCGAGCGCGACGTTGCAGCGGTTGCCGGTGATGAAACGCGTCCCAAACCGCCGCGCTGCCGCGAGGAAGATGTCGGGATTGACGACATGCAGGGCGAGATCGGCCCGGCCCGCCTCGGGAGACCGTGGTGTGATCGTGTCGAGGACGGTGGCGGGAAGCCGCGGCGTGTGGGAAAGCTCGGAGAGCGACACACATCGCGGGCGGCGATCGGCCAGGGCATCGGCCATGCCCCGGGCGGCCACGCCGAGCCCGCTTGCCGACTCGAACATCCCCACGATCGCGAGCGACTCCGATCCGCCGTCGGCTTGAGCCGCATGCGACCCGGCCGGGGGCCAGAGGGTTTTCTCCAGCCGGGCCCGGGCCACCATGCCGCGAACGGCCAGCGGCCGCAGTATGGCCTTGAGCGGGCCGATCGGCGATTCACGCGGGGGCTGCATGGCTGACCCGGGCCGGCGTGTCTTCGGCCACCCAGCGGGCGATCCGATCGCCATCCGCCCGCAGCCAGTCCACGGTCTGCCGCATCCCCTGCTCGAGGCCGGTGCGGGCCTCGTAGCCAAACGCCTCGGCCGCGGCCGCGACCGACATCACCCGCCGCTTGTAGCCCACCGGCTTGTCGGCCTGGAAGTGCGGCACGAGGCCGGAGCCGGCCGCGCGGGCCACGGTCTCGGCGATCTCGCGGATCGAGGTCTCGCGACCCGAGCCGAGGTTGTACGACTCGCCCGCAAACCGTCGCTCGGCGAGCGCGACCGTCGCGATCCCCTCGGCCACGTCGCCGACGTAGACGAAGTCCCGGGTCGCCGTGCCGTCGCCCCAGACATCGAAGCCTTCGTCGCCCCGCGCGGCCGCCACGAGCGCCTTGCGCACGAGCGCCGCCACGACGTGCCCCCGCTCCCGGTCGAAGGCATCGCGAGGGCCGTAGAGATTGGCCGGGATGACCGTCACCGTCTCCTTGCCGAACATCCCGCAGATGTCGCGGGCCACGATCGAGGAGGTGAGCTTGGCGTAGCCGTAGTTGCCGGTGTCGCCGGAGGGCACGCCGATTTCGAGCGTCGCCTCCCGCAGCGGCAGTTCGGCGTCGCCGGCATAGGCGCAGGGCGTGCCCGCGAGGACCAGTCGGCGGCAGCCGCCCCGGCAGGCGGCCCGGATCACGTTCAGCCCGAGCCGCAGGTTGTCGTGGAAACCCCGGCCCGCGTTCGATCGCAGATACCCGACGCCGCCGACATCGGCGGCCAGGTGGATGATCGTCTCCGCATCGGCGAGCACCCGCTCCGCGACGGCCGCGTCCCGCAGGTCGCCATCCTGCCGCCCGAGGGCCCGCACCTCGACCCCGCGCTTCCGCAGACTGTCCACGACGTGGCTGCCGAGAAAGCCCCGGGCACCGGTGACCGCGATCTTCATGTTGACCCCATGCGCCTGACTGACGCCGCTCATTGACTCGGAATCACTCTACCCGGTTCACATCGCGCCGTCTCAGGATCGGCGGGCGATGATCATCGCCGACACCCCCCACGGCAGCCCGATCCCCTGCGACAACCAGAGGCTTTCCAGGCCGAACAGCGACTCCAACAGGCCGTTGAGCGCGGAAAACTGAGACCGGCTGAAATCGGACTTCAGCGGCCGGTTGCGCGGCGGGCTCAGGCGGTCCATGATCCGGCGAACGACCCGGTGGACAGCGATCGGTGCGAACAACAGGCTGTTGAACCCGCTGCACAGCAGCGTGTCACAGCCCTTGAAGAGGGACTCGAGCTGGCCGATGCGGTAGCGCCGAAAGTGGTGGTTGATCTCGTCGTGCTCGCTCCACAGCAGCGGCGAGGCCGGCACGGTGACGAACAGGATCCCGCCCCGACGACAGACCCGTTTCATCTCGGCGACCGCGCCCGCATCGTCCTCGACGTGCTCGATCACGTCGAACGCGCACACCGCGTCGAATGAATCGTCCTCCCACGGCAGGTCGAGGACCGTGCCCTCGACGATTTCCAGCCCCGTGCGGTCCCGCGTCAGTCGGCAACAGTCCCCGTCGTACTC
>RFUD01000351.1 GCA_009923125.1 Planctomycetia bacterium | reverse complement strand
TCGTCGTCCGGCTGGTGGCGCTCGTGGGCTCGCCGGGCCAGGTCGACCGTGCCCGGGCCGCCTTCACGCCCGAGGCGATCCGGGCCGTCGGCATCGGGCTCGTCGCCCTGGGGGCGGTCGTGCTCGTGGCGGAGGCATGGGCGTCGCGACGGGTGCCGGGCGCGCTCCGCCGGTCGCTCGACACGGCGATCGACGTCGGTGTGATCGGCCTGCTGGGCCTGACGACGGACCCGCTGTTCGCGGTCGGTCTTTCGTTCCTGATGTGGCATGCCTGGCGGCACCTCTGGCTGCTCGCGCCGCTCGTCACGGCCGTCGAGCCGCACGACGGGCCGACGCTCTGGCGGGCGCTCGTCCGGCTCCACACAGCCGCTCTGCCGCTGCTCGTGCCGACCTGGGGAGTCATGCTGGCGGCATGGTGGTGGCTCTCGCCGACCCATTCGGCCCGCGATCTCGCCCTGCTGTCGCTCGCGGTCTACCTCGTGGTCACGCCGTCGCACGACCTGCTGATCGACCTGCTGCGATCGCGGGCGCATACTCACCGCGAGCCCGTGCCCGAGCCCTCCATCGCCCCCCCCTCATGCGCCGCGCGACTCGCCTGCTCGTCGTCCTGACGCTCGCCGCCGTGGCGGTGCCGCTGATCCCGTTCCTGCTGTTCGGCACCAGGCTGGATCACCTCGTGGCCGACTGGCTCGATCCCCGCCCGACGCCCGCCGTGCTGGCGGCGCTCGAGGTGGGCGTGCTGGCCGCCGACCTCGTGCTCCCCGTCCCGTCGAGCATGGTGGCGACGCTCGGCGGCGCGGAACTCGGTGTCGCGGCAGGCACCGCGTGCGCCTTCCTCGGGCTCTCCGCGGCGAGCCTGGCCGGCTGGTGGGCGGGGCGTGCGGCCGGAGCCCGCGCGCTGGCCCGCCTCGATGCCGCCGACCGGCGGGAGTTGGAACGCCGCCAGCACGGACTCGGGCCGCTGCTCATCGTGCTCACGCGCCCGCTGCCGCTCGTGGCCGAGGCCGCGGCGCTGGTCGCCGGCGGCTCGGGCATGCCGCTGCGGGATTTCCTGCCGGCGGCAGCCAGCGGCAACCTCGTGATCGCCCTCCTCTGGTCGACGGCGGGTGCCCTCGGCCGGTCCGCGGATTCGCTGCCGGTGGCACTCCTCTGGTCGCTCGTGCTCCCGGTGGGGCTGGCCTGGCTGGCCGTGCGATTTCGCCGGCTGCGGACAGAATGACCGGCGGCGAATTATGCTTGTCCGGCCATGGACGCCATCCGCTCGATCCTCGACGTCTTTCTCAACCTCGACGAGCACCTGCACGGGGTGATCGAGGCTTGGGGCCCGTGGACCTACGTGCTCCTGTTCGCCATCATCCTCTGCGAGACGGGCCTCGTCGTCACGCCGTTCCTTCCCGGTGACTCGCTGCTGTTCGCGGCCGGGGCGATGGCGGCCCTCTTTCCGCAGCACCTCGGCATCGTCACGCTGCTCGGACTGCTGTTCGTGGCGGCGGTGGTCGGCGACACGCTCAACTACTGGATCGGTCGCTGGGTGGGCCCGAAAGCCTTCCAGATCAACACCTGGTTCCTCAAGCACGAGAACCTCGTGAAGACGCAGGCCTTCTACGAGAAGCACGGCGGCAAGACGATCGTGCTCGCCCGCTTCGTGCCGATCATCCGCACGTTCGCCCCGTTCGTCGCGGGCGTGGGACGCATGGACTACCGGCAGTTCCTCTGGTTCAACGTGCTTGGCGGCTTCCTGTGGGTCGTACTCTGCACGCTCGCCGGCTACTTCTTCGGCAACGTGCCGATCGTCAAGAAGAACTTCGAACTGGTGGTGGTGGGCATCGTGCTGATGTCCGTCCTCCCGGTGGCCTACGAACTCTGGGCCACCCGTCGCAGATAACGTGGGGCAAGCGTCTCGCTTGCCGTACGACAGGCTCCAGCCTGTCATGCTTTCCCTCGACGCATCCAAGCCGGCTTCGGGCTCCCCGTGTCCCGTCGCCGGACGCTCGCTGCGGGCCTCCAGCCCTCCGCTCACTCGACTCCGACGGCGCTTCGGCATCCATGCCTGCGCTTGTCTGCGTACGCCGGCGACCGGGACATGGGGAGCCCGAAGCCTCCTCAGCTGGAAAGGCCACCCCGAGCCGGATTGAGCTGGTTGATGTTCTCCTTACCCCGGCGTCTCCGCGACAACGTGATCGAAGATCCGATCGAAGGTCGTGCGGACGCGGGCGGTGAGCGACTGGACGTCGGCGGCGAGGGCCTCGGGACCGGCGGCGCCGAGCAGGTGGGCGAGCGCCCGTTGCTCGGCCGGATCGTCGGGGAAGTCGTGGCGGGCCCGCGCGTCGAGGAGCCGGAGCCGGCCCTCGATCGTGCGCAGCATGCGGTAGGCGTGGGTGAGGAAGGCGTGGTCTTCGGCGTCCAGATGCCCCGCCGCGTGCAGCGCGTCGAGTGCCGCGAGGGTCTCCACGACGCGGAGTGCCGCATTCTCTCCGCCGTGGACGAGTTGCAGCATCTGCGCGATGAATTCGACGTCCATCACGCCGCCGGGGCCGCGCTTGAGATTCGCCGGTCGCGCCCCCTCCTGCAGCCTGAACCGCATCGCCCGGATCGCCCCCACCTCGGCCGCCGACCAGCGCCGCCCGTAGGCAGCCCGATGCACGATCTGCATCGCCCGGGCCGCAGCCGGCCGCGCGCCCACGACGACGCGGGCTTTGACCAGCGCCTGTCGCTCCCAGACGGCGGCCGGCCCGTCGGGGGCGAAGTACCGCTCGAGCCCGGCGAGCGGCAGCGCGGGCGGGCCGCTCGTGCCGCTCG
>RFUD01000036.1 GCA_009923125.1 Planctomycetia bacterium | reverse complement strand
GCCGGCTCGATCTGCTCGGCGGCGGAGGTGGTGCACGCCCACGGGGCCAAGGCGATCTACGCCGCCGCCACCCACGGGCTCCTCGTCGGTCCCGCGATCGAACGACTGCGGTCGGCGCCGTTCGCCGGCATCATCATCACCGACTCGATCCCGCTCACCGCGGGCAAGATCCTGCCCAACATCACGGTGCTGTCCGTCGCCAGCCTCCTGGGCCAGGCCATCAAGCGGATCCACCGCAACGAGTCCGTCTCGATGATGTTCCAGTAGGGCCCGCGCCGGCTTCGTGCTCCCCCAAGCTCCGGTCCAGTTCAGCTGCCGGAGGCGAGGGGGTGCCGATGCTCCGTGAGCCGGCGTATGCAGACGAGCGCAGCCATGGATGGCGCAGCGAAGTCGGAGTCGAGTGAGCGGAGGGCGGGAGGCCCGCAGCGAACGTCCGGCGATGGAGCGTCGGCAGCCCCTCGCCGGGTTGGGCGAGTCCGGGCAGCACAGGCAGCGAGCCGTCGCCCGCTCATTTTGCGGCCGACGGCGGGTTTGGCTTGCGAAACGGGCCGGGCGTGGCAGAATACCGGGCTCGATACCGGGCTCACATCAAGGAGTTCCCATGAGCGACAGCCTCGAAGTCATTTCCCGCACCGCGAGCGGCTCGCGCGAGAGCCGCCGGCTCCGCCGGCAGGGGCTGGTGCCCGCGATCCTGTACGGCCACGGCGAAAAGTGCGTCGAACTGGCCGCCAAGCGGGAGGCGGTACAGGCGGTGATCCGGCACGGCAGCCGGATCGTGGACCTCAAGGGAGCCGTCAAGGAGAGCGCCCTCGTCCGCGAACTCCAGTGGGACACCTACGGCATCGAGCCGATCCACCTCGACCTGCTGCGGGTGAGCAAGTCGGACCGCATCCGGGTGAAGGTGCCCATCGATCTCAAGGGCGAGGCCCCGGGACACCGGGCCGGCGGCGTCGTCACGCTGCTCGTCCACGAGATCGAGATCGAGTGCACCCCGGACACGATCCCCGAGAAAATCCACGTCCAGATCGGCGGGCTCGAACTGGGCGGCTCGATCAAGGCGCACGACCTCGAGCTTCCCAAGGGCGCCAAGGTGGTGCACGAGGGCGACGAGACCATCGTCAGTTGCGCGATGCCGGGCAAGAAGGCAGAAGAGCCGGCGGTCGGTGCCGGCTCCGCCGAACCCGAATTGATCGGCCGCAAGCCGGCCGGGGAAGGAGAGGGAGAAGCGGCGGAAGGCTGATGGCCGCCTGAGCGCGGGCCTGCAGGCTCCGGTCCCGGACGTACACGTGAGACTCATCGCGGGGCTTGGAAACCCGGGGCGGGCCTACGAAGGCACGCGGCACAACGTCGGCTTCGAGTCGTTGGAAGTCCTCGCGCGACGCTGTGGCTCCCCGGTCCGACGGGCGAGGTTTCAGGGCGAAACGGCGCAGGTGACGATACGCGGCCACTCGGTGCTGCTGCTCTGGCCGCTCACGTGGATGAACCTGAGTGGCGCCAGCGTCCTCGCGGCCCGCGACTTCTACAAAATCGATCATGAAGACATCCTCGTACTGTGCGACGACTTCCAGCTGCCGCTCGACGCGATCCGCCTCCGGGCGGCCGGGTCGGGGGGCGGGCAAAACGGCCTGGCCGACGTGCTGGCCCGGCTCGGCACGACCCACGTGCCCAGGCTGCGGATCGGCATCGGACCGGTCACCCCGGGCTGGAAGACGGCCGACTTCGTTCTCGGGCGTTTCGCCCAGGAAGACCGGGCCGTCGTGCAGCGGATGCTGGAACGGGCCGCCGACGCCGCCGAAGAGTGGGTGGCGCTCGGCATCGAGGCGGCCATGAATCGCTACAACTGAACCCACGACACCCACGAACCACCCAGACCCCGACCGTCCCCCCACCCGTACCCCGACAAGGAGCACCGCAGAGATGCCGGCGAAGCAGACGAACACGTACGAGGGCATGTTCATCCTCGACCCGACGAAATACGCCCGCGATCCGCTCGCCACGAGCCAGCAGATCGGCGACATGATCGTGCAAAACGGCGGCACCGTCCTGGCGTCGCGGCTGTGGGACGAGCGGAAACTCGCGTACCCGATCAACGGGCACAAGAAGGGCGTGTACTGGCTCGCCTACTTCTCCATGCACGGCGACGGCATCACGCCGCTCGAACGGCAGTGTGAGATCAACGACGACATCATCCGCCAGCTCATCCTGAAGGTCGATCCGCGGATTGCCGAAGCCCTGGTGCAGCACGCTCTCGCCGGCGAAGCCGCGCCGCGTCGCGCACCGGCTGCGGCTGCGGCTGCGGCTGCGGCCGCTCCGGCGGTCACTGAGTAACCGGGCCTTTCGCCGCCGCGACCTGCACGGCCCGTCGCCGCTTGCACCATTTGGCGGCGGCCGGTATCCTGCACGAAGTTGTACAGAAGTTCAGTCCGCCCGGCAAGGAGGATGATCGCATGGCAAGTTTCAACAGGGTGATTCTGCTCGGCAACGTGACCCGTGACCCGGAGTTGCGGTACATCTCCAACGGCACGGCCGTGACCGACATCGGCCTGGCGGTGAACGATCGCCGTAAGACCGCCACCGGCGAATGGGTGGAGGAGACGACGTTCGTCGACGTGACCCTGTGGGGCCGCACGGCCGAAGTGGCCGGCGAGTACGTCACCAAGGGCTCGCCGTTGATGATCGAGGGCCGTCTCAAGCTCGATACCTGGGAAAAGGACGGCAAGAAGAACTCCAAACTCCGGGTGGTCGGGGAGCGGATGCAATTGCTTGGATCACGAGCCGGCGGGGGTGGCGACGCCCCCCGAGGCAGGGCCAGGCCCGCCGGGCGGCCCGGCGGACAGCCCGTCGATGAATTCGAAGGGGGGAGCAGTTATGATGATGGGCCCGCGAGCGGCGAGCCGTCCCCCTCGATGGGCTCCGACGACGACATCCCGTTCTGATCCGACCCATCTCGCCCCGTCCCAGCACACACGCCTTTCTTTTACGACTTCAGGAGCATCTCATGCCCACCCAAGAACTGCCCTCCGTGGCCGCGAACCCGTCCGCCCGTCTCCCGAAGGGCAACCGGGGGGGCATCGAGCTCCTGCTGATCCACAATGTCGAACACCTCGGCAAGCAGGGCGAGGTCGTGGAAGTGAAGCGGGGCTACGCCGCGAACTACCTGCTGCCTCAGGGGCTCGCCACGGTCGCCACGGAGCACCACAAGCGGATGGTGGAGAAGCACCGCGCGAAGCTCGAGGAGATCGCGAAGGAGCGTCTCGCCGGCCTGCGTTCCCTGCTCGCCGAACTCGCCCGCACGAGCGTCACGATCGAGGCCAACGCGAATGACGAGGGGCACCTGTACGGCTCCGTCGGGGCCCCGGAAATCTCGCGGTCGCTCAAGCAGCAGGATCTCATGGTGTCGCCCGACCAGATCGTCCTCCAGGGTCCCCTGAAGGAAGTCGGTCTGTACACCGTGAAGGTGCGACTCGCGGCCGAGGTCGAGGGCGATCTGAAGGTCTGGGTGGTGCCCGCCAGCGGAGATGCCGGCGGCAAGTAGGCGGTCGATCCGACGGCAGGGAGGCACGACCATGGCGTCTCGGGAAGCCGGCGCGCGGGATGTTGCGCGACGCGGTCCACGGCGGACACGCGCGGAGGAGTCTCCGGGACCGGTGTCGCTGGAGGGTCGCCATCGGCCGGCCAACGTCGATGCGGAGCGGGCCGTGCTCGGCAGCATCCTGCTCAAGCCCGACGTCTGCGATGACGTGGCGCTGGTGATCCGCCCGGAGGATTTTCACGACGAGTCCCACGAGATCCTGTACCGCCACCTGCTCGACCTGCATGACGGTGGCAAGCGGGTGGATGCCACGATCGTGCTCGAGCGGCTTCGCTCCAAGGGAGACCTTGAGCGGGTGGGGGGCGCGGCCGCCATCGCGGACATGCTCGCCGCCGTGCCGCACGCCGCCCACGCCACGCACTACGCCCAGATCATCCGCGACAAGTCGATGCTCCGGTCGTTGATCGACGCGAGCACCGACATCCTGCGCGATGCGTATGACTCTCCCGACGAGCCCCGCGAGCTCCTCGCGCGGGCGGAATCGAAGATCTTCGAGATCCTCGAGCACCGCAGTTCCGCCGAGGCGAAGCCGATCGACGCGGTGCTGGAGGACGTGATGGTGCGGATGGATGCCCGCATGAAGCACGAGCATGCGCTCGGAGGTGTCGAGACGGGTTTCACCGACCTTGACACGCTCTGTGGAGGCCTCCACAACTCCGAACTCATCATCCTCGCGGCCCGCCCCAGCATGGGGAAGACGGCCTTCGCGATGAACATCGCCGAGCATGTGGCGATCGCGGCCCGCCAGCCGGTGCTGTTCGTCAGCCTGGAAATGGCCTGTCTCGAACTCGCCGACCGCCTGCTGTGCTCGGCCGCGCAGGTCAACGGGCACCGCCTCCGCAACGGCACGATCTCCCAGGAGGATCGCCGGCGGCTGGTGCAGAAGTCAGCCGAGATCAGCTCGGCGCCGCTGTACATCGACGACACCCCTGGCCGCACGCTCACGGAGATCGCGGCCGTGGCCCGGCGGCTCAAGCGTCGCCAGGGGCTCGCGCTCGTGGTGATCGACTACCTGCAGTTGATCGAACCCGACAATCCGCGGGATCCGCGCCAGGAGCAGGTGGCGAGGATCGCCCGGCGGCTGAAGATGATGTCTCGCGAGCTCGACATCCCCGTGCTCTGCCTCGCCCAGCTCAACCGGCAGGCGGAGGTGTCGCGCGACAACAAGCCGCGGCTCAATCACCTCCGGGAGTCGGGGGCCATCGAACAGGACGCCGACGTCGTCATGTTCGTGCACCGCGAGGAGTACTACCAGACGACGGACGAGGATCGCGAGCGGGTGAAGGGGCAGGCCGAGATCATCATCGCCAAGCAGCGCAACGGCCCGATCGGCGACGTGAAGCTCCTGTGGCAGCACGACTTCACCCGGTTCGTGAACCTCGAGCATCGCCCGTACGACGAGTTCGAGCAGTTCAGTTCGTTCTAAACATAGCGCCCGCCGGGCCATCCATGGCCCCGGCGGGCTTCCGCAGCTGCGGGGCAAGCCAAGGTTGCCCCGAGCCGCGATGGCTCGCCCTCCGGGCGAGCCTCGCCCGAGCCGAGGCAGGCCCGGAGGGATGCCGCGGCGCGAAGGCGAGCGCCATCCATGGCCCCGGCGGGCTTCCGCAGCTGCGGGGCAAGCCAAGGTTGCCCCGAGCTGCGATGGCTCGCCCTCCAGGCGAGCCTCGCGGTAGCCGAGGCAGGCCCGGAGGGCCGGGTTTGCACCAGCCGACGGATGTCGGCCAAGGGACGGACGGCACGATGCCGGGCCGTCCCGTGAACACAGCCTCGCGCGGTTAGTGACGGTCTGGCAATGCGGTTTCCTGTCCAATGGGCGTTCACGCTTTCGTGGCCGGCCCTCTTCATGAACCCTTCTGGGAGAATCCGATGAAATCGTCCCGTATCCCCCATGTTCCTGCACTCGTGCTGGCCTTGGCCGGCCTGGTCACCCTGACGTCCTCGCTGGATGCCGCGCCGTGCCAGGGTTCCGGCGGGCAGGTTGTTTCGCAGTCGGGAACGGTCGTTCACCCGGCGATCATCCGCGAGCATGCGGTGTCGCAGCCGGTGCGGCAGGTCGCCCTGATGCAGGCGCCGAAGGACATCGTGGACACCGCCGTCGGGGCCGGCACGTTTAAGACGCTCGCCGCCGCGCTCGGGGCCGCCGACCTCGTGGCCACGCTGAAGGGCGCCGGACCGTTCACCGTCTTCGCACCGACGGACGAAGCATTCGCGAAACTGCCGGCCGGCACGGTGGAAACGCTCCTGAAGCCTGAAAACAAGGAGAAGCTCAAGGAAATCCTCCTCCTGCACGTCGTGCCCGGCAACGTCTACGCGGCCGATGTCGTGAAACTGACCGAGGCCAAAACCGCCGGCGGCAAGACCCTGGCCATCTCGACCGACGGTGGCGTGAAGGTGGGCACGGCGACCGGGAAGGTCAACGTCGTCAAGACCGACATCAAGGCGAGCAACGGTGTGATCCACGTGATCGACGCCGTCATCCTGCCCTGAGTCTTCGTCAGTCGGAAGAGTGGGCGACGAGGGACTCGAACCCCCAACCCCCTCGGTGTAAACGAGGTGCTCTACCAATTGAGCTAGTCGCCCGATCCGGATCATAGTTTACCTCACATCCGTCGCCGCGTATCTGCGATTCCCCTGCCGCTGATCCGGTCGGCAGAGCAGGTTGCGGCGGCGGATGAGGGATATTGCCGGTCAGAGATCGTTCTGTTCGACATTGGTCGCCCTCGCATATGTCGAGGAATTGGCACGAAGTGATGATGCGTTCGAGAGCGATCTTCGGCATCACACCTCGTCGCTCGGGGGGAATTGGCGGCGTTCGAGGATGAAGACGGCCACGGCGAGCAGCACCGCCGTGAGCACGGCGACGGCCAGCACGTGGAGCCACGCCGGCTGAGGGTCGATGAACAGCTGCATCTCCGTCGGCAGCTTGCGCTTCCACGCCATCCAGTCGACGAGCAGGCTCCGCAGCCGCAGGCTCACCGTGGCCTGATTCACCACCGCCGGAATCGTCCCGGCCAGATACTCGACGACGAGCGCCACACCCACGCTCGCCACGAGGGCCCGCTTCGGCAGCACCACCGCCGGCAGCGCGAACAGGGCCGCGCGGCCGATGCAGGAAAGCAGGATCAAGGCCACGAACATCGCGGCCACGGCGGCCGGCCGCTCGACGTCGGCCACGCAGAGCGCAAGGCCGAGCGCGGCGATCGCGACGGTGCCCGTCCAGATCACGGCGGCCAGCCACGTGCCGAGCAACAGCGCACGGCGGCCGCGCGGCCGCGTCGCCACGTGGGCCCAGGTGCCGCGCTCGAGTTCGTCGGCCACGGCGGGGCACATCGTCACGAGCAGGCCCAGCATGCACACGGCTTCGGGAATCAGCGCGTAGAGGAGCGCCACCGACACGTCCGACGGAAATCCGCCACGGGCGGCACGGCCCGCGGCGAGCATCACGCCCGCGGGAAAGACAGCGCCCACGGCCGCCATCGCCAGCCGCGGCCAGGTGACGAGCCGCGCGAGCTGGAACATGGCCACGGTCCACACCGCGGCCGGCAGGCCTGCATGCTCGCGGCTCATGCCCTCACCCCACGATGCAGGCGCACGAGCTGGCCGAAGATGCCCTCCAGCGAGCGGTCGGCCGGCACGACCTCGCCGAGGTGCAGCCCCTCGTCGAGCGCCCGCACCGCCGCCTCCTCCACGAACGCCACGGGCCGATGCGTGGCCACGATCACGGCGTCGCCCTCGATCCGCACTCCCTCCACGCCGCCGATCCGGAAGGCGAGCTCCGCGAACTGTCGCGGCTCCGCACAGCGAATCGTCACCTCGCCCGGCAGCGCATCGACGAGCCCGCGAATCTCCGCCGCGCCGCCGCTGGCCACGAGCCGGCCCCCGAGAATCACGGCCAGCCCCGCGTCGAGCGACTCGACCTCGTGGAGCAGGTGGCTGGCCACGATCAGGCTCCGGGCGGTGGCCCAGCCGCGCACGAGCGCGACCAGGTCGTGGCGGGCCACCGGATCGAGGCCATTGAAGGGCTCGTCGAGCACGACGAGATCGGGGTCGTGGGCGATCGCGCCGGCGAGCTTCGCCCGCTGCCGCATGCCCTTCGAGAGCGTGGCGAGCGGCCGCCGGGCCGCCGCCGTAAGCCCCACCTGCTCGAGCGCGTGGTCCGCCCGGGCCGTCGCGGCCGCGGTGGAAAACCCGGCCAGTCGCACGAGGTAGCGCACCCAGGCCCGGGGCGTGACGGTGCGGTCGAGCAGGTCGGCGGCGGGGCAGTAGCCGATCCGGCGCAGCACGCGTGGATTGCCGAACGGCTGTTCGCCGAACACGCGCACCGTGCCGAGCGTGGGTCGAAGCTGGCCGGTGACGAGCCCCAGAAACGTGGTCTTGCCGGCGCCATTCGGCCCCAGCAGGCCGTGCGCGCCGGCGCCGAGTTCGACCGTGACGTCGTTGACGCCGATCACCGAGCCGTACAGTTTCGTGACGTGTTCGAGCGCGAGCATGCGGTCAGACCCTCGCCGGTGCCGCGACCCGCCACGCGAGCACGGTCGCAGAGACGACCGCGATCGCGAGGAGCGCGGCGGCCGGGGGCAGGACGGCCCGCGGACGATGTTCGATGCCGAAGATCCAGGCCTGTACCGCGCCCACGGCGTGATAGGGCGAGATCCACGCCCAGCGGTCGAGCGCGCCGTCGAGGCCGGCGGCACGCGCGATCCAATGGCCGCGGCGGGGCGGCGGTGCCGGCGGCTCCTCGTCGCCGGCCACTGCCGCCCCGGTGTCGTTCGTGGCGGCGACGAGGTCGGCCGTGGTGAGCGCGGAGTGTGCGATCCAACAGGCCGCCCAGGTGGCGAACCACGCGAAGCTCGCGATCCGGCTCTCGGCCGTGAGCGAGGAATACGCGAGCGCCAGGAGCACGGTCGGCACCGCGAGCACCACGCTGGCCGCGATCGCCCGCAGCGGCAGATCCCAGGTCTGGGCGGCGACGACGATGCTCGGGCTCACGAGCACGCCGGCCAGCCAGAGCGCGACGGCAGGCAAGACCGTGATCACCGCCACGATGGCGCCCAGGACCGCCACCTTGCCGAGGATGTATTCGGTGCAGCCGACCGGTCGCGTGAAATAGATAAGCCAGGCTTTCGCCCGCAGGTCGCTCGAGATCAGTGTCGGAGCCACGAGGCCGATCACCACCGCCAAGAGCACGGCCTGCGGGGCCCGCATGAAGGCGAGCAAGAGCCTCGTCCACACGAGCTTCCGCGTGGCGACGAGCCGCTCGGCCTCCGTGGCGTGCTCGGCGCCGGCCGCGGCCCGGCCGAGCGTGTCGGCGAGCACCGTGCCGAGGATGCCCACGCCGTCGAGGTTGCCGCCACGGGCCGCCCGCTCGGTGAGCGACGTCAGCCGCCCCTCGTCCACAGCCTGCTCGAACGCGAAGAAACTGGCCGCGAAAAAGATCGCTGGGCTCCAGGCGAGGAGCAGCGCGCGCCGCAGCCAGCGGCTCTTCCAGGCCAGCCGCAGGCCCGTGACCGCGATCACGCCCACGGCCGCCCAGGGCGAAAGCAGCCGCCCCGTCCAGCCGCGGTAGCCGACCTCATGCAGCGGCATCGGCGGCCTCCGCGATCGCTTCCAGGAACACCTCTTCGAACCCGCGCCGCACCGGCGCCAGCGCCCGCACCGCCACGCCCGATTCGCGGGCCGCCTGCCAGATCATGGGCACGACGTCGGCGGAGCGGGCGGCGATGAGGAGCGTGGTGGCGTCGCGCTGCGTGGCCTCGATGCCCCGGCGGGCGAGGATCGCGGCGCAGGCATCGAGCGGGCCGATGGCCCGGAGCTCCAGCTGCGGCACCGCGGGCCGCGTGAGTTCGGCGATCGTGCCTTCGAGCCGCACGCGGCCGGCGGCCATCACGATCACGCGGTCGCAGATCGCCTGCACGTCGGGCAAAACATGCGTGGACACGAGCACCGTCTTGCCGTGGTCGCGGGCGAGCGTGGTCAGCCGGCCGAGCATCGCCTGCCGTTCGAGCGGATCGAGGCCGTTGGTCGGCTCGTCGAGGATCACGAGCGGCGGGTCGTGGACGATCGCGGCGGCGAACGCCACCTTCTGCCGCATGCCCACCGAGAGCGTCTCGACCGCGCGATACCGCTCCTGCCCGGCATCGCACCAGTCCAGCACCTCGTGGGCCCGGCGGAGCGCCTCGGTGCCCGGGAGGCCGGAGAGCCGGGCGGCATACCGCACCATCTCCACGCCGGCGAGCCCCGGCACGGTGCACTCGTCCTCCGGCACCACGCCCACGAGCCGGCGCACGGCCCGCGGCTCCCGCGCCGCATCGACGCCGAACACGTGCACGCTGCCCGCCGCGAGCCGCACGAGCCCGAGGATCGACCGCACGAGCGTGCTCTTGCCGGCGCCATTGGGGCCGACGAGCCCGGTGATCCCGGGCGGCACCGAGCAGGCGACGCGGTCGAGCACCGTCCGCCGGCCGTACCGCTTGACGACACCGTCGGCCCGCACCGGCAGGGCGTCCACGACGTCAACGGGGGCTGCCGGGATCATGACACCGCCGAATGTAGGGCAGGCGTGGTGCGGCTGCCAGCGCAGGGCGGAAACCACGGCGCCGCAAGCAGACTCCTCGAACGGCAGACTCGGCGTGCATCGGGTCGCACCCCGTCGCGTCGATCCCGCGGGCGAACGTTCGGAGATAGTCGTTCCAGTTGGCCGGCGTGAGTCGGCGGGCCGCGTGGTCAGCCGCCCGCGGCGGGCTTCGGCGGCGGCACGACGACCCGCACGCCGAGTTCCACCAATTGCTTCGTCTCCACCGGCGCAGGAGCGCCGGTCATGAGGTCGCTGGCCTTCTGCGTCTTGGGAAACGCGATCACGTCGCGGATGCTCTCCAGGCCGCCGAACAGCATCACCCAGCGGTCGATGCCGAGCGCGATCCCGCCATGCGGCGGGGCGCCGCTGCGCAGCGCGTCGAGCAAAAAGCCGAACCGCTCGCGGGCCGTGTCGGCCGAGATGCCGAGCAGCTTGAAGACCTTCTCCTGCGTGGCCCCGTCGTGGATCCGGATCGTGCCGCCGCCGGCCTCCGAGCCGTTGATCACGAGGTCGTAGGCCACGGCGCGGCAGGCGGCCGGATCACTCTCCAGCAGATCCAGATCGGCCGGCCGCGGCGCCGTGAACGGATGGTGCATCGAGGCCCAGCCGCCGCTCTCGGTGTCGCGGGCGAACATCGGGAAATCCACGACCCATGAAAAGTGCATCGCCTTCGGGTCGTAGAGCCCCAACTGCGCGCCGAGCCGCTTGCGCAGCATGTGGAGCGCCTTGCACGTGACGTCGAACGAGTCGGCCACGACGAGCGCGAGATCGCCGGCCTCGCAGCCGAGCGCCGCCTTGAGTCGGTCGGCGATCGCCGTGAGGTTCTTGGCGACGGGACCCGACCACGAGCCGTCGGGCTCCACCTTCAGCCACACCAGCCCCTTCGCACCCCCTTCGACGGCCACGGCGGTCAGGTCGTCGAGATCCTTTCGCGAGAATTTTCCGGCGGCGCCCGGCACGCGGAGGCCGCGGACGCGGCCGCCCGACTCGACCGCCCCG
>RFUD01000350.1 GCA_009923125.1 Planctomycetia bacterium | reverse complement strand
CTGGTATTCGGCGTCGCTCATTCCTTCCGTGCGCGGGCGATACCAGATGCCGGGCGAGCAGTAGCGGGCCTGGGCGGCGATGATGTCGCCGATGGCCCCTTCACGAATCTTGTCGACCGCCCCGACGTAGTTCACCTGGCGGCGATACTGCGTGCCCGCCACGATCGCGAGGCCCTTCGCCACGGCATCGTCGTGGGTCTCGAGGCAGAGCCGATAGCCGGCCGGATCGACGCAGGCCGGCTTCTCCACGAACACGTGCTTGCCGGCTGCGATCGCCGCCCGTGCGTGCAGCGGGTGGAAGCCGGGGGTCGAGGTGACGTGCACGACGTCCACGTTCGGGTCGTCGAGAATCCGCTTGTAGCCGTCGAGGCCATCGTGGCTCGTGTCGGTGGCGGCCACCTTGTCGGGGTGGGCCTCCCGCATCATCTTCCAGGCCCGCTCGCAATTGCGGCCGTAGAGGTCGGCCACCGCCACGAGCTTCACGCCCGAGTTGATGGAGAGCGAGTCGTTGATCGCGCCGGTGCCGCGGCCGCCGCAGCCGATGACGCCGATTCGCAACTCGCGGGTCTCCTGGGCCGCCGCGCGGGAGGAATGCACCATCGCGGCGGTGAACGAGGCTGCAGACGTCGCCGCCGCGGCGAGCGAGGCGCTCACAGCCTTTCGGGCGAGCTTTCATGAGCCGCCACCCACGCCAATGATTTCGTTCCGTAGGGCGAGGCTTTCGAATGCGCGAAGGCAGTTCTTGCTCACCGTCTGGCGGATGGTGCCCCACGCGCCTTCAGAGCCGGCAGCAAGCCCGCGCTCGAAGGTGCTCCAGCGAACGAGCCCCTCAAAACGCTCCGGAGCGATGAGCCTCTTTAGAGGCGGATCCGCTGAGTGACCACCTCGGCAACCTGGGTCGTGCCGCTGCCCACGATGCCGCTGCTCGGCGGCGCCGAGGGCGTGCCCTGGCTCACCGACAGCGTCTGTGGGCCGAGGGTGCCGAACACCACCCGCACCGTCGCCCTGCCGTTGCCGAACACTCGATCGTTGAAAGCACTCATGCGACCTCCCGTTGACAAAATCCCTGCAAAAGAAAATTTCGGTGCAATCGACGGTGGTCAATAGAAATTCGCGTGCCGCGGAACCAAGAAGCACGGCAGCCTTGACTTCTGCCGGCCGAACTGTCCCCATGGTTTCTGCAACGGCAGCCGGATACAAAGGTTGCGTCGCGACCGCGGTTTCTTGCCGAATGCGAGCGATCAGTGGCACTCGACCGTGCTTCACCACTTGGGGATCGATCACGAACGGCTTACCTACCGTTTCTCGGTTCTCGATTTCCGGCTCACGGGCATCGAGCCGGCCTGTGTCGTCAAGGAGATCAATGCATGAACCGCCTCCTTATCTTCCTCCTCGCGATCGTCGTCTCGATGCCTGCCGCGTGGCACACGCCTCTTGCGGATGGTGCCGAGCCTCGGGAGATCGTGCTCTGGCCGGCTGGCGTGCCCGAACCGCGGGTGCCGGTCGAGCCGGCCGAGACGGTCGAAAGGAAGGCCGATGGAATCTCGCGTCGCTCGAACGTCTCGAATCCGCGCCTCGTGGTCTACGACATTCCGCGGGCCGAGCCGGCGAAGCTCCGCAGTGCCGTGCTCGTCGTGCCCGGGGGCGGGTTCGGCGTGCTCGCTGACGAGCACGAGGGCTCTGACGCGTGCCGCTGGCTGAACGAGCACGGCATCGTGGCCTTTCTCGTGGTGCATCGGGTGCCGACGGCGAAGATGCCGGTGCCGAATGCCGCGCCGGTGCAGGATGTCCAGAAGGCCGTGCAGGAGGTGCGGGGCAGGGCGGCCGAATTCCATCTCGACCCGGCGAAGATCGCCGTGCTCGGGTTCTCCGCCGGCGGCCAAGCCGCGCTCGTGGCGGCCACGAACCAGCCGCGGTTCCCGGGGGCGGATCCGGCCGTGTCGGCGAGGCCCGATGCGGTGCTTTTGCTCTATGCCTGGAAGATCGTGGGCGAAGGCAATCAAGGCCTGCGGTCTGACGTCGCGATCGACGGCACCGCGCCTCCGATGTTCATCGCCCAGTGTGGCGACGATCCGGCGTCGGTGCCGCAGGGCTCCGCCAACCTCTACCACAAACTCGTGGAGGCGAAGGTGCCCGCGGAGATCCACATCTACGAGGCGGGGGGCCACGGCTATGGCCTCAAGGCCGGAAACAAACTGCCGGGCCAACTCGACTGGAAAGCCCGCGCGATCGACTGGCTCCGCGCTCGCGGGTGGGAGTGACCGCTTGCGAAACGAAAGCCCCAGAAGGCGGTCCCGTTGTGCAGGCGGTACCTCACGAGGTCGAGTCGGAGCGGCCGCGGGGCCGCTCGTGGCCGTGGTCGTCGATCCGTCGTTGCCCTACGACCGCGAGATCGCGAAGGGTGTGGCGCGGTACGCCCGCGAGGTGGGCGATTGGCGCCTGTATGTCGAAGAGGAGGAATCGCGGCGGCTGCCCGACTTCAAGTCGTGGTCGGGGCAGGGGATCATCGCGTCGTTCGACGAGCCGCGCGTGGCGAAGGCCGTCGTGGCTGCACGCCGGCCGATCGTGGCGGTCGGCGGTGGTGGGGGAGCATACGACCCGCAGAGCGGCATTCCCTATGTCGACACCGACAACGAGCGGATCGCGATCCTCGCCGCAGAGCACCTGCTCGAGAGGGCGTTGCCGCACTTCGGCTACTACGGGATCCGATCGTCGCCGGCCACGGGCTGGTCGGAGGCGCGGGCCGCCGCGTTCAGCCAACGGATTTCCCGAGCGGGGAAAGAGGCGGCCGTGCTCGTGCCGCGGCACGAGTCG
>RFUD01000349.1 GCA_009923125.1 Planctomycetia bacterium | reverse complement strand
CGGGGCTGCCTCATTCGCGAGTGCGGGGCGAGCGGCGTGGCCATCGTCGGCGAGTCCAAAGCCGTCCGCAGTCCGATGTTCTCATGGGGGCCCGGCAATCCGTGGAGCGGAGGCAAGCCGCAGCTGGAACTCGACGAGATCGACCGCACACCGGGCCCCCTGACCGACGACTATCCGGCCCGCTGTCTGGTCGAGGATTGCCTGATCACGCGCATCGGCCGCCTCGAGAAACAGTCGGCCTGCGTGCAGATCGCCATGGCGCAGGACGTCACCGTTCGTCATTGCTCGCTCTACGAGGTGCCCAGGGCGGGAATCAACATCGGCGACGGCTGCTGGGGAGGGCACGTGGTCGAATGCTGCGACGTCTTCGACACCCAGTTCGAGACGGGCGACCACGGGAGCTTCAATTCCTGGGGCCGCGACCGCTATTGGTCGGGATCGCAGACGCTTCTCAAGCGGATCAACGAGGCCGTTCCGCTGGGGGAATTCGCGTTGGCCGACGCCGTCAAACCGAACATCCTGAGGAACAACCGCTGGCGCTGCGACTACGGCTTCGACATCGATCTCGACGACGGCTCCACCAATTACGAGATGTACGACAACCTGCTCTTGGGCCGCGGCCTGAAACTCCGCGAGGGATTCCGGCGGGTCGTAAACAACAACATTCTCGTCAACAACACGCTCCATCCCCACTGCTGGTATCCGGACAGCCGGGACGTGTTCACCCACAACATCGTGATGCGGCCATACCAGCCCATTCACATGCAGACCGACCTGTGGGGCCGAGAGGAGGACCGGGACAGGTGGGGCGCGGAGATCGATTACAACCTGTTCACCACCACCGAGGCCGACCGCACGAAGTTCGCCGCGCACGGGTGCGACGCCCACTCCGTGGTCGGCGACCCGATGTTCATGGACCCCGCACGGGGCGACTATCGCGTCCGGGACGGGTCACCTGCCTTGGCGATCGGCTTCAAGAATTTCCCCATGGACCGGTTCGGCGTGAGGTCTCCAGCTGCCGGCCCTGGATCCACCGCTTGGAAACGGCAGCCGGCCTACCACTCCAGCAGGCTCACCCCGGCCCGCGGCAGCGGGAAAGTGACCACGAGCGTGTCGCCATCGAGCCGCACCTCCGGAGGCTCCGCGGTCTCGAGGCCGCCGCGGCGCTCGAGCTCCGCCACCTGCTCGGCCGTCGGCTCCTGCGGCGAGCCCATCCGCTTCCAGCAGGTGAAGGAATTGGAGTGCGCCTCGTCGATCCGGTGGTGGGTCGGCCGTGCGGCGGGCTGGCCCCAGCCGGGAATCGCGAGCGTCACGGCCGCGTCGGGGCCGGGCACGTCGTCGTCGTGGTAGTGCCAGACCATCACCCACAGCCGCTCGCCATCGCGGCTGGCGATCGCCGCCACGTCGGGCTTGTCGCGAACGCCGCCGGCGAGGATCGCATCGAGCGACGCCTCGCCGTCGCTCTCCACGGGCAGCCGCCGGCCCGCCATCCGCGCCCACATCCGAAACACGTTGAGCACCGGCTTGTCGACGCCGTTCGTGGCGAGCGTGCGAAAGCCCGCGAACCAGGGCGTGTTCTCGAACTCGAAGGCCCAGGTGAGCGCCCCCTCCAGGTTCACGTCCGCCCGCTCGGCGAGCGCCAGCTTCCGCGGAAAGCTCGCCGCGGTGTAGCTCGAATACATCGTGCCGTTGCGGTAGGCGAGCTGCGGCCCCTGGCAGGCGGCGCAGCCCTCGGGATCCGATTCGCCGATCACGATGGGCACGCGGCGCAGTTCCGGATGCTTCGCGACCCTGCGGAAGCCCGCGTCGACCGTCACCAAATGTTTGCGGATCCCCATCCGCACATGGCCATCGACCGTCTCCGGCTTCCCCTTGGCATGAAACGCGACGAAGTCGAGCGGCGTACCGCGTTCCCCGGTCGCGAAGTTCGTGCCGTGGAGGCAGTGGTCGAGGAAGGCGTCCAAAAACGCCCCGTCGTCCTGGGCCGTATCGGGCCCCCCCACGCGAGCGGTCGGGAGCACGCGACGGACGGCGGCGATGGCGTGATCGTGGAGCCGGAAGAACTCCTCCGGCGTGCCCCTCCAATAATGGATGTTGGGCTCGTTCCAGGTCTCCCAATACCACGTGTTCACCTCGTCGGCACCGTAGCGCTCGACGCAGTGCCGCACCCACGCCTCCACGAGTTTTTCCCACTTGGAAAAATCCTTCGGTGGGTGGGCCCAGCCCTCCCCGTTGTGGAACTTGTTGGAGGTCTGCTCTTTCGTGAAGTCATGGCCGTAGGGCTCGGGCTTCACCGAGAGCGCCTTCGGCATGAAGCCGATCTGGGCGTAGGGCCGCACGCCGCGGGCGAGGTAGGCGTCGAAGATGCCGTCCACGATCGTCCAGTCGTAGACGGGGCGGCCCTCGGCATCTTCCGTGTAGGCGTTCGTGGAGCCCCACTTGAGCGCGGGCGTGCCGTCGCCGGTGGTGAGCAGGTTGTGGGCCCGGAAGTAGACCTGCTTGGGCCGCAGTGCACCGAGTTCGCCGAGGAGCTTTTTTCCGTGGGGCATCGTCGCGTAGTTCGGCTCGTCGGCCCCGAAGAACCGCCACACGTCCGGCAGCGGCCCGAGGTCGCCCGCGGCGTTCACGGTGATCCGCACGGGAAATGCCGCAGGCGGCACGGGATCGGCCCCGGAGGCCGAAGCGATGCACGCGAGCACCGCGGAAAGACCGCTGGCGAAACGGCGAAGCCTGGTTTTCATGACCTTCACGTTACTCACGCCCAGAATAAAGCTACAAGCCCATCGCCTTGACGTCGGCGAGTGTCTCGTCCCACGA
>RFUD01000348.1 GCA_009923125.1 Planctomycetia bacterium | reverse complement strand
GAAGGCGTCGGTGAACGTGCCGTCGGGAGCGACGCAGTTGATCAGCGTCGGTCCGCGGCCAGCGGCGAAGCGGGCCTGCTCGGCGACCAGCACCGTGTAATCGACCTCGCCGAACGCCGGCGCGACGTGGACGACGCCGGTGCCGGAGTCGGTGGTCACGAAGTCGGCCGCGACGACCCGCCAGGCGATCGGGCCGCTGCCGCCGGCCGCCAGCGGGGCCGTGGCCGGGGGCCCCGACGGGCGAAAGGTATCGAACGGCGGAAGGTACGAGCTGCCGACGAGCGCGGTGCCGGGCATGCGGTCCACGATCTCGAACCGTGTTTTCAGTTTCTCGCCGAGGGCGGCGGCGAGCGGTTCGGCGACGACGTATTCCGGGGCGTCGGCGACGCCCGCCTCACGCAGTGCGACGTAGGCCAGATCGGGCTTCACGGCCGCGAACTGGTTCGAGGGAAGCGTCCAGGGCGTGGTCGTCCAGGCCACGAGGCTGCGGTTCGTCGGCGTGCCCGTGTCGTCGAGCAGCGGAAACGCGACATACACGCTCGGGTCGGCGACCTCCTTGTAGCCCTGCCCCACCTCGCCGCTGGAGAGCGCCGTGCCGCCCTGCGCCCACCACCAGACGATCTTGTGTCCCTGGTAGAGGAGGCCTTTCTCAAACAGCGTCGCCAGCGCCCACCACACGCTTTCGACGAAACTGCGGTGGTAGGTGACGTAGGCCTGCGAGAGATCGATCCAGAACCCGATCCGTTCGGTGAGCGTCTCCCATTCCCGCATGTAGCGCCACACGCTCTCCTGGCACTTGTGGATGAACGGCTCGACGCCGTAGGCCTCGATCTCGGCCTTCGAGTGGATGCCCAGTTCCTTGCACACCTCCACCTCGACGGGCAGGCCGTGGGTATCCCAGCCGGCCTTCCGCTCGCAGTATTCGCCCCGCATCGTGCGGTAACGCGGGTATAGGTCCTTGATGGTGCGGGTCAGGCAGTGGCCGGGGTGGGGGAGCCCGTTGGCGGTCGGCGGACCCTCGTAGAACACGAATCGCTTCGCCCCGCGGCGGCGGGCAAGCGACTTTTCGTAGGTTCCCCGGTCCCGCCACAGGGCGGCGATCGTCTTCTCGAGGTCGGGGAAATCGGGCTTTCCGCGGACGGTTTCAAACATGGCGGCCATCCTACCCAGCGGCTCCCACGGGCCACAGGGGCCGCAACCTTGCAGCGGGCGGGCCGTTGAAGCCACGATCGAGGCGGTGGTTTGCCGCCCCGTCGTCCCATCCACCCCATTGCAGTTCCGCCATGTCCACCGCGACCAACCGGCGTCAGGCCGTCGCCGCCCTGGCGGCGGAACGCGCCCGGCAGGGGGCTGGTCGCCGCCTGCTCGGGCGGACGCTGGGCGTCGGAACGCTCCTCCTGCTGCTGGGGCTCGCCTGGCTCTGGGCGTCTGGCGTCCTGTCGTCGCCGCCCGCGGTCGCCGAAGTGCGGCAGATGGTCGATCGGCAGGTGGCCGAGTATGAGCGGGTGTCCCGGGGCGAGGTGCCATTCGAGTCGGCCCCGAGCTTCGAACCGCTCATCGACAAGATGCGGAGCGTGCCAAAGGAGTATCGGGATCAGGCAGGCGAGCAGATGTCGCGGCTGTTCGCGGCGCGCGAGCGGGCCGAAATGGCGTCGTACTTCCAGCTTCCACCGGCCCAGCGGCAGGCGGAACTCGACCGCCGCATCCGCGCCGACGAGGCGCGGCGCAAGGCCCGCGAGGCGGAGCGGGAGAAGCGCAACCAGGACCGTTCGAACGGTGGAGGGCCGGGCCGGTCGGGGCAGCAAGCGGGGCCACCAGCCCAGGCGGCAGCTTCGGGTGGTCCCAACGGTGCCGCGGGCGGTGGTGCTGGCGGACGTGGACCGGCCGCTGGACGGACGGAGGATGGCCGCAACGAGAGGATGAAGCGTCGGCTCGACCAGTCGTCGCCGGAGTCGCGGGCCCAGCAGGCGGAGTATCGTCGCGCGATGGACGCCCGACGCAAGGCGCTCGGGTTGCCCGCGGGCGGCGGTCGCCGAGGCGGGTGAGCGGTGGCGAAGTCGGGGTGAATGCGAAGGCCGAGGAGCCTCTCCCGGTGAGCGTCCTGTTGGGGGGCGATCATCCGGAGATCATCGACCGGGCTCCTGGCCTGAGAGCATTATGATGGTAACCTCATGGTTGACGGTATTCCCGCGAGGCACCCTGTCATGAAACTCGTCGCACCGGTCGAAGCGTCCCTCTCCCGCACGCAAGCGATCGCCACGTTCTTCGCCTGTGTCATGGCGGTCGCCATGCCCCTCCGGCCTTCCGTGGCCCACGGCGAGGTGCCGCCGACCGCCGACCTGCCGGCGATCTTCAACGGCACCGACCTCACCGGCTGGAAGGTCGTCGGCGAGCCGTACTGGAAGGTGGTTGAGGGAGCGATCGTCGGCGAGAACGACGCCGAAAAGAAGGGGTCGATGCTCTACACTGAAAAGCCCTACGGCGACGTGATCGTCGAGGGGGAGGTGCGGTTCACCGGCGAGATCGACAGCGGCATCATGGTGCGGAAGCCCGAACTGCAGGTGCAGATCGGCGTCTCGCGGAGCCTGAAGAGGGACATGACCTGCTCCTTCTACACGGGAAAGTATCCGGAGGAGGCCCAGGCCCCGAAGGCCGCCGAACTGCTCAAGCCCGGCGCGTGGAACCGGATCCGCGTGGAAGCCAAGGGCGACACGTTCACCGTATGGCTCAACGGGGAGCAGGTGTCTCGGTACACGAGCGAGAAGTATCGCGAACCGGCCCCGATCGGCCTGCAGATCCATCCCGGCCTCGTGATGAAGGTCGAGTTTCGCGAC
>RFUD01000347.1 GCA_009923125.1 Planctomycetia bacterium | reverse complement strand
CAGGTGACGCTCGACGATACGGCGGGCACCGTCACCGTCGGCGGCGTCGTCGAGGAGACCCGGTTCCTCATCCACGCGCTGCGCATGACCACGACACTCACGCTGCACGCCCAGACTGGCCGCCTCGAGTGGACCGACGCCGTGGAGAACCGCTCCGATCGGCCGACCACGATCCAGATGCTGTATCACGTGAACCTCGGGCCACCGCTGCTCGGGGCCGGGGCCGAAGTGGTCGCGCCGCTTGCCGAACTCGCCCCGCGCGACGCCGCGGCGGCGGCCGACGCGCCGACCTGGAACCGCTACGCCGCGCCGCAGCCGGGCCGCGGCGAGCAGGTCCACTTCATGAGGCTCGAGCCCGACAGCAGAGGGCGCGCCACGGCGCTGCTCGTCGCGGCCGGCGGCGGTCAGGCCGCGAGCCTGTCGTGGCGGGCGGCCGAACTGCCCTGCTTCACGCTGTGGAAGAATCAGGGCGGCATCGCGGACGGGTATGTGACCGGCCTCGAGCCCGGCACGAACTACCCGAACCCGCGGTCGTTCGAGGAGACCCAGGGCCGGGTGGTGTCGCTGGCGGCCCACGCCCGCGTCACCTTCGACCTCGCGCTCGAGCACTTCACCGGCGCGGCGGTCGCCGCCGAGCGGGCCCGGGTCGTCGCTTCCGCGACCGCTGCTCCGCGGATCGACTCCGCGCCGCGTCCGGGCTGGAGTCCCGGCTGACCGCGGCGGGTTCCCGTGCCGCGGGTGGCGGGGCGAAGTGGTGGAGGATGGCGGCTGCCACCTCGGTGGGCGTGTAGCCCTGTTCGAGGAGCCGTTCGACCAGGGGCGCGCGCTGTGGGAACTCGCCCACGGCGAGCGTGCCGAGCAGTTTCTCGTACAGCGCGTCCGACCTGCGGCTTTCAACCGCCTCGGCCGAAGGCACCTGTTCGCGCCGGATCTTCGACTTCGTGAACCGCTCGATCGACTGCAGCTTGTAGATGCCCGCGCCCGACACGAGCGAGATGGCGCGGCCCTTGCGGCCCGCCCGGCCGGTGCGGCCGATGCGGTGCACGTAGTCCTCGGCGTCGTACGGGAGGTCGTAGTTCACCACGAGTTCGAGATCGTTGACGTCGATGCCCCGGGCCGCCACGTCGGTCGCCACGAGGAACGAAAACGCCGCCTTCTTGAAGGCGTTCATGACGCGGGTCCGCTGGGCCTGCGCCATGCCCCCGTGGAGGCGGTCCGCCGAGCAGCCGCGGGCGACGAGGGCGTCGGCCAGTTCCTCGACCATGTGCTGCGTATTGCAGAAGATCACGCCGCTCTTCACGTCGTGAAAGTCGATCAGCCGGGCCAGCGTGTCGAACTTCGCGTGGTGCCGCACCTCGTAATACACCTGCTCGACGAGCGGCGGGCCGCTGACGACCCGGTGGGCGATCTTGACCGTCCGGGCGTCGCGGGAATGGGCCCGGACGAGCGCCTGGATGGGCGGGGAGATCGTCGCCGAGAAAAACACCGTCTGCCGCTCCGGCGGCGCAGCCGCGAGGATCTTCTCGATGTCGTCCCGGAATCCCATGTCGAGCATCCGGTCGGCCTCGTCGAGGACGAGCATGCGCACCGACGACAGGTCGAGCGTCTGACGGGCGAGGTGATCGGTGAGCCGCCCCGGCGTACCGACCACGATGTGCGCGCCGCGGGAGAGTTCTGCGAACTGTCGCTCGTACGACGCCCCGCCGTAGATCGGGACCGACCGCAACCCCTTCTTGAACGCGGCGAGCTTGTGCACCTCGTCGGCCACCTGGGTGGCGAGCTCGCGGGTGGGCACGAGGATCAAAGCCTGCGTGTGCCGGCGGGAAGGATCGATCCGCTCGATCGTCGGAATGCAGAACGCCGCCGTCTTGCCCGATCCCGTCTCCGACTGTCCGACCACGTCGTGTCCGCCCAGCATGAGCGGGATGGTGCTCGACTGGATCGGTGAGGTCTCCTCGAAGCCGAGTTTCTCGACCGCCTTGAGCACCTCCGCCGAGAGGCCGAGCGACGCGAAGGGGACATGACCGGGCCGGGCGGCCGGGGCGGGCTGCTGGGAAGGCTCGGGTTTGGTCATCGTGGTGGCGGGCCTTTCAGCGAGAGTCTCTCGTGCGCGTGGCGTTCCCACAGGGCGTCGAGCGCGGCGGCGAGCGCGGCGGCATCGCCGACCGCGAGCCAGTAGCGGTAACGGAGTGTCGCCCGCGGTGCGAGTTGCACCGTCTCGATCGGCGCCACGTGCACGCACGGGGCCGCCTGCGGGTCGGCCGAGTCGCCCGGCCCGTGCGGTCCAAAATTCCAGTGGCCGGCGGCCGCAGGGCTGAACACGGCGATGCCCTGGCCAGCGGCATCGAAGCAGGCCATCGCCTTCCGCGGCGGCACTGCCCGGCCCCACGGCGGCCCGGGCGCCGGCGACTCCTCCCGCCACCCCTCGTCCCCCAGATAGCTTTTGACGCGGGAAAAGGACCGCGTGAAATAGAGGGCCGGCAGTTCCTGGTGTCGGGGCACGGCCGGCCCCCAGCGGTCCACCTCGTCCCGGAGCGACTCGAACTCGCACGACACGACCACCACGCCGGGCAGGCCGGGCTCGAAGCCCGTCCGCTGGCGCATCACGCCGGCGGCCCGCTCGTCAGGCATGTCCCAGAGCCTGGGGATCGTCTCGCTCACCAGGCCGTCCGCCTGTCGGTCGAGGGTCGTCGCGCGGGCCCAGCCGCCGACGCCGCCCGCCTGGATCGGGTTCCACTCCCACGGGCTCCACGCCTCGTGCTGCCCGTCGGCCTTTCGGTCGAGCGACCTGCCGGCGTAGTACGACTGTTGGATCAGGCGGCCGGGGTCGGCGACGTTG
>RFUD01000346.1 GCA_009923125.1 Planctomycetia bacterium | reverse complement strand
GTTCTCCATGTTCGACTGGTTCGAGCGGGGTTCCTACCTCGGCATCATCTTCTTTTTGACGCTCACGGGGATCGGTCTGCCCGTGCCCGAGGAGGTGCCGATCGTGGCCGCCGGCGTGGCCAGCCGGGCCGGGGCCCTGCACTGGTATTACGCCCTGCCGGCCTGCCTCGTGGGGGCGCTGCTCGGCGACAGCCTGATGTACGCCATCGGCCGGTTCTTCGGCGCCCGGGTGCTCCGCGAGCATCCGTGGTGGTCGGGCTTCCTGACGCCCGAACGCGAGAAGACGATCGAGGATCTGCTCAAGAAGCACGGCATCAAGGCCTTCTTCGTGGCCCGCTTCCTCGTGGGGCTGCGGAGCCCGTTCTATCTCACCGCGGGCATCCTCAAGGTGAAGTACCGCTGGTTCCTGCTGGCCGACTTCATCTGCGCGTCGGTGGTGATCGGCGGCTTCTTCGGCCTCTCGTATCTGTTCGGCGACCGGATCACAGGCCTCATCCAGTCGGCCGAACGCGGCTTCACGGCGGTGTTCGTCGTCGCGGCCCTCGCGGCGTTCGCGGTGATCGCGTTTTTCTCGTTCCGCAAGCGCCGCATCAGGATGCTCGACCAGGATCCGGAGGCGCTGTTCGAGAACCGGGAGATTCTCCTCGGCCCCGCCGCCGACCGGATCGCCGACGCCGTCAACCTCGGCGACGTGAACCACGAGCAGAAGTAGTGTCGTGGAGCCGCGCGCCGGCTTCGGGCTCCCCGTATCCCGTCGCCGGACGTTCGCCTCCGCCCTCGAGGCTCCGGCTCACTCGACTCCGACTGCGCTTCGCCATCCTGGCTGCGCTTGTCTGCGTACGCTGGCGACCGGGACACGGGGAGCCCGAAGCCTCCTCAACTGGATAGGGGGAGGCGAGGGGTTACCCCTGCCGTTGAGACGGCGTATGTGACCAGCGCAGGCAGGATGCCGGAGCGCAGGCACATCCGAGTGAGTGAAGCCCAGGATGGGCGCAGCGAACGTCCGGCGAGACGGTACGGGGTGACCCCGAGCCGGGTTGGGCGCGTTGAGGGAAGGCATGACAGGCTGAAGCCTGTCGTACGGCAAGCGAGACGCTTGCCCCACAGGACGGCAAGTGCCGTGCCGAACAGGATTGGCTGGAGGCCCCACAGCGAACGTCCGGCGAGACGGTAGGGGTGACCCCGAGCCGGATTGGGCGCGATTTACTGCACCACGCTCTTGCTGCCCTCGGTGGACCCGCCGATCGGGGCGCCTTCCGGCATCGGCCGGCCGGCGGTCGGGATGCCGAGCCGATGCAGCTCCTCGCGGAGCGCGCGGAACTGCTCGAAGCTGTCGGGGTAGCACCAGAGCGTGACGGTGGTGTCGGGCCGCACGTCGGCCAGTACCCGGCGAAACCGCGACTGCGGCTGCAGCGCCTCTTCGAGCGTCTCGCCGATTCCCGGCCCGGAGGGCCGCACGACCCACTCGCGCGACCGCACCAACACCTGGCCGCGGGCCTGGTCGATCTTCACCTCGATCACGTAGTCGAGCGAGAAATCCTGCACCGGCCCCACCGTCTCGATCCGCTGGACCATCGCGGTGAGGGAGCCCGAGTGGCGTCGCGTCTGGGTCTTCGCGAGCTCGAACAGTTCCACGAGCGGAATGGGGGCGATGCGGCCCTGGTCGATCTGGAAGTGGATCTCCTCGCCCGTGACGGTGCGGGCGATCGGTGTCGGATAGGCGAGCACTTCCTTCGTGGTCGCCGGAGCATGGGCGATTCCCTCGGCCTCCAGCGTGCAGCGCTGGAGTTCCTCCTCCAGCTCCTTCCTGCGGGCGGCAGCCTCGGCCGCCTTGACGCGGGCGGCGTCGGTGGACTGCTTGCGACGCTCCACCTCGACCTTGGCCGCGGCCACGGCCGTGGCCAGCGCGACCCGCGATTCCCCGGCGAACGTGGCCGCGGTCGCCACGGTCCGGGCCTGCTCGGCGAGGTCGGCGATCTCGCTCTCGGCGAGTGCCGCCGCCTTGTCGAGATCGACCAGCTCGCGTTCGAGTTCGGCGGCCTTCGCCCGGGCCTGCGGGGCCGCGGTGAGCACGATCTGCTGCACGCGGCCACCCACCACCATCACGAGGATGATGAGGATGCCGACGATGTTCGTGACCACGTCGAGGAACGAGTCCTGGCCGGCGGTGCTGATGTCTTCGGGCTTCGGGCGGGGCATGATGCGTGGTCCGGAATCGAGGGACGGGATGGTCCGCGGGGGGGGCGCTAGCGTTCCTCTTGCAGATAGCTCGTGCGCTGCACGGGAGGCAGGTTGCGGATCTCGTCCTCCTCACCGTTGTGGCGGGTGTCGAGCCCGCTGTCGGCCAGCAGCCGTTCGAGATCGTCGCGTCGCGACCGTCCGGCGGGTGTGGCGGAGAGCACGAGCTGCGGCTTCCAGTACATGCGGTCACCCGCCAGCCCCCATTCCCCGACCCGGGCATGGACGGCCTTGACGAGCGGATCGATCGCGGTCGCCGTGTCGCCATCGACCGGTATCCGCGTGCGAATCCGCCGGCCGCCGTCCTCGAGCAGCCGCAGTTCGTCGAGGTCGCACTCGATCTGGATTGGACGCGTGATGGGGATCGGCCTGTCCTGCGTGGCGAGGCTCGCCCAATTGCTGCCGCGGGACTTCGCGAGCGATACGGACGCGGAGGCTGAACTCGCGCTCCCCGCCCCCGGCTGCCCTCCGGGCCCGGCGGCGCCGCCGCGCTGCATGAGCCCGGGCATCGCATCGCCGCCGGGCCCGGAGGGCAGCCGGGGGCGGGGAGCGCGAGTTCAGCCTCCGCGTCCGTATCGCTCGCGAAGTCCCGCGGCAGCAATTGGGCG
>RFUD01000345.1 GCA_009923125.1 Planctomycetia bacterium | reverse complement strand
CGTCCGCTGCCGCCACGCCGAGTGACTCATCGTCGGCTCACGAGCGGCTGGTAGACTGATCTCCCGCCATGAACCACAGCCTCGATCCCACCGCCGAGCGGGCGCTGTCGATCAATCTCGACGGCTCGATCTACGGCACGTTCGCCGAGATCGGGGCGGGGCAGGAGGTGGCCCGCTGGTTCTTCTCGGTGGGCGGGGCGGCCGGCACCGTCGCCAAGACGATGTCGGCCTACGACATGACCGTCAGCGACGCCATCTATGGCAAGGCGGCGCGGTACGTCTCGCGGGAGCGGGTCGAGGAGATGCTCGATCACGAGTTCGCGCTGCTCCGCGAGCGGCTCGACGCGGGACGCGGGGAACGCACCCGGTTCTTCGCGTTCGCCGACACCGCCGCGGCCCGGTCGTATGCGGGAGGGAACGAGTGCCACGCCTGGCTCGGGGTCCGGTTCCAGCACGCGTTCCGGGCCGATCCGAGTGAGGTCGTCATCCACTGCCGGCTGCTCGATCCTTCGAACGCACGGCAGCAGGAGGCGCTCGGGCGGCTCGGGGTGAACCTGCTCCACGCGGTGTTCAACCGGTTCCGCGAACCGAAGAAGCTCGTCGAGTCCCTGCTCGACGACATCGGTCGTGAACGGCTCGAGATCGACTGGATCGCGGTCCGCGGGCCGGCGTTTCCCGGAGTGGACAACCGGTTGCTGGCCCTCCACCTGGTACGTGTGGGCTTCACCCCGGCGATCCTGTTCGACGCCGCCGGAGCGCCGGTGCTCGCGTCGGAGGCCCTGCGGCACTCGAGCGTGCTCATCGAACGGGGTCGGTTCGCCCCCGTGACGCGGCTCAACCTCGAGATGATGGCGGCGGCGCGGCAGGCCTTCACCGATGCCGACGGCAGGAAGGGGTCCGAGCCTTCCCCGGGCCCGGCGGCCCGCGAACAGCATGGAAGGAACGAGGGGCGGCGCGAGGGGCGTGAAATCCGTGAAATCCATGGAATCCATGAAATCATGGAAATCACGATGAACAACCTGCGGGACCGGGGCCAGGCGGATGACTCCGACTTCCTCGCCCGCGTCGACCTGCTGTCGGCGGTCGGGAAGATGGTGCTCGTGAGCGACATCGGAGCGTTCCACGATCTCGGTGAATACCTGGCCGCCCGGCACGTCGGGCGGATCGGCCTGGTGCTCGGCGTGCCCCTGCTTCGGGAACTGTTCAACGACGCCCACTACCGGCAACTTCCCGGCGGCATCCTGGAGGCCTTCGGGAGGCTGTTCACGAAGTCGGTGCGGCTCTACGTGCAGCCCACCCGCGACGTGATCGACGGCCGCGTCATCTCGGCCGACACGCTGCAGGTGGCCGCGCACCACGCGCACCTCCTCGAGCACCTGCGCACCAACGGCCTGATCCAGCCCCTGCCGTGCGATCCCGGGACGCTCCGCACCTACTCCAGCGACGAGGTGCGGAGCCGCATCTGCTCGGGCGACCCGTCATGGCGCGATCTCGTGGCCCCCGAGGTCGCCGCGCTGATCGACCGCCACGGCTACTTCATCAAGTGCTGAGGCGGCCCGCCTGTCCGATCACTCGGCCCGCAGCCGCTGACGGAAATACTTGTAGCCCGGCACGAAGAAGCAGGCCGCGCTCACGAGGCCGAAGATCACGTGCTGGTAGTGAGGGACGAGGCACATCACCAGGGCCGTGGCGAACAGCACCGCCGCCTGCACGTAGAACGCGCCCGACAGGATGCCGGCCTTCGCGAAGAACACGGTGCCGGCGAGCAGGGCGAGAACGGGCGAGAGGGTGAGCACGTCGAGCCGCAGCAACCCCTCGACCCAGAACAGCATCACGCTCGCGATGACGCTCCCGCCCCACACGTGGGCGATCTGGCGTTCCACGGCCGTCACCGGGCCGGTCCGGTGTCGCAGGGCCCAGAAGATCGGCGCCCACAGCGCGAGGCCGCCGCCCCACAGGGCCGTGTAGGGCCAGCGGGTCGTCACGCCCTGCCAGGCCAGCACGTCGGTCGTGACGGACAGGGCGAGGATCACCACGGAGTGCCACATCCAGAGCAGGCCCCAGTTCTCGAGCACCACGGCATGGTGGGTCTCGCGGAACAGCCGTGCCGCCACGTCGGCGAGCCCACCCCGCCGGGCCGCGATCGTCTCGCCGGCGAGAAACGCCCGGAGATCGGCCGCCAGGGCGCCGGCCGTCGCGTAGCGGAGTTCCTGCGGCTTCTGCAGGCTCTTGAGCGCGATCATCTCGAGGTCGCGGTTCACGCCGGGGATCACGGTCCGCGGCGCGGGCGGGTCGGTCTCGAGCACCGCGAGGAGCGTGTCCATCGGGCTCGAGGCCTGGAAGGGCGGACGGCCGGTCAGCATCTGGTACAGGATCGCACCCAGGCTCCAGACGTCGCTCGACGGCCCGACCTCCCCGCGGCTGCCGGCGGCCTGCTCGGGCGACATGTAGCACGGCGTGCCGAGGATCGCACCGGTGTGGGTCACCGACTGGTCGTCTTCGATCCGCTTGGCCAGGCCGAAGTCGGAAACGTGCGGCCGGCCGGCCGCGTCGATGAGGATGTTCGACGGCTTGAGGTCCCGATGGAGCACGCCGCGGTCGTGAGCCGCCTGCACCGCGTCGGCCACCCGCGCCAGCAGGGCCGCCGCCTCGCGCGGCGGCAGGGGGCCGGCGGCGAGTTGCCGCGCGAGCGTCGTCCCCTCGATGTACCGCATGCTGTAGAAGGGCAGCCCGTTGCTCTCGCCCACCTCGAAGATCGGGACGATGCCGGGATGGTCGAGCCGCGCGGCGGCCTCCGCCTCGCTGCGAAACCTCGCCAGGTCGGCGCCGCTGGCGATGTCGCGGCGGAGGAGCATCTTGAGCGCGACCGTGCGGCCGAG
>RFUD01000344.1 GCA_009923125.1 Planctomycetia bacterium | reverse complement strand
GCGATCCTCTACCGCCGCAAGTACAAGATCCCCGACGAGTGGGGCACCGCCGTCAACGTGCAGAGCATGGTGTTCGGCAACATGGGCGACGACTGCGCGACCGGCGTGGCCTTCACCCGTGATCCGGCCACCGGCGAGGACGTGTTCTACGGCGAATATCTGGTCAACGCACAGGGTGAGGACGTCGTGGCCGGCGTGCGCACCCCGAAGCCGGTGGCCGAGATGGCCCACGACCCGGAGTTCGCGAGCACCTACAAGCAGCTCGAGAAGGTGCGTGAGCGGCTGGAGAAGAAGTTCGGCGACGTCCAGGACTTCGAGTTCACGGTGGAGAAGAAGAAGCTCTACATGCTGCAGACGCGGCATGGCAAGCGGACGGCGCTGGCCTACGTGAAGATCGCGCACGACATGGTGAAGCAGAAGTTGATGACGCCCGAGCACGCGATCCAGTCGGCCGACCCCGATGCCCTGTCGCAGCTTCTGGCCCCGATCTTCGACCGGCACGACTACGAGGCGGCGAAGAAGAGCGGCCGCCTGATGACCTCGGGCCTGCCGGCCGGCCCGGGGGCCGCGACCGGGCAGTTGGTGTTTTCCGCCGCCAAGGCGGAGGAACTCGCCCACGCCGGCACGAAGGTGGTGCTCGCCCGCGTCGAGACGTCGCCCGAGGATCTCCGCGGCATGATCGCCGCCGAGGGCATCCTCACCAGCCGTGGCGGCGTATCGAGCCACGCGGCGCTCGTGGCCAGGCAGATGGGCAAGGTGTGCGTCGCCGGCGCGGGGGCGATCCAGATCGACTACGCGAAAGGCACGCTCACCTGCGGCGGACAGACGCTGCGCGAGGGGGACGCGATCTCGATCAACGGCTCCACCGGCGAGGTGTTCTCGGGCGCCATCAAGACGGCGGACAGCGAGCTCAAGCAGGTGCTCATCGCCAGGACGATGAAGCCCGCCGACTCGGAGGTGTTCCAGTACTACGACTTCATCATGAAGCTCGCCGACAAGCACCGCACGCTCGGCATCCGGACGAATGCCGACACGCCGGAGCAGGTGCGGCACGCGATCGCGTTCGGGGCCGAGGGGATCGGCCTGACGCGGACGGAGCACATGTTCTTCGAGGGCGACCGGATCGACGCGATGCGCGAGATGATCCTCGCCGACTCGCTCGAGGCCCGCCGCGAGGCCCTCGCCAAGCTGCTTCCCTACCAGCGGGACGACTTCGAGGGCATCTTCCGGGCGCTCGACGGTCGGCCGGCAACGATCCGCTTCCTCGACCCGCCGCTGCATGAGTTCGTGCCGCACGACGACAAGGCCCAGGCCGACCTGGCGGCCAAGTTGCGACTGCCGGTCCAGACCGTGAAGGCCCGCGTCCATGCCCTCCACGAGTTCAACCCGATGCTCGGCCACCGCGGCTGCCGCCTCGGCATCAGCTATCCCGAGATCTCCGAGATGCAGGCCCGCGCCGTGTTCGAAGCCGCGGCCAAGGTGCAGAAGGACGGCGTCAAGGTGAAGCCCGAGATCATGATCCCGCTCGTCGGCTTCAAGAAGGAGCTCGACAATCAGGTCGAGATCGTGCACGCCGTCGCCGAGCAGGTGCAGCAGGAGACCGGCCAGAAGATCAAGTACCTCGTCGGCACGATGATCGAGATCCCGCGTGGCGCCCTCACGGCCGACGAGATCGCCGAGACGGCCGAGTTCTTCTCGTTCGGCACCAACGACCTCACCCAGACCTGTCTCGGCATGAGCCGCGACGACATGGGTTCGTTCCTCCAGAAGTACACCGACGCGGGGATCTTCAAGGCCAACCCCTTCGCGTCGATCGACGCCTCGGGCGTGGGCCAGCTGATGAAGATCGCCGTGGAGAAGGGCCGTAAGTCCCGCAAGGACATCAAGCTCGGGATCTGCGGTGAGCACGGTGGCGACCCCCATTCGGTGATCTTCTGCCACCACGTGGGGCTCGACTACGTGAGCTGCTCGCCGTTCCGCCTGCCGGTCGCCCGTCTGGCCGCCGCCCAGGCATCGCTCGGCAAGACCTACTAGCTTCACGCAAAACACGGACATCCTGTCCGTTTTTGCTTGGGCCGGCGGAGGGAAAGCCAAGGTTTCCCTCGCCGGCCGGGCGGTCGCACCTCCGGGCGACCGCGGCCGCAGCGGTGCTGCGGCGCGGCGACTCGCCTGCGGCGAGAGTCGCCGAGGGCAGCGGCCAGCCCCGAGCCTCCCCTTTCCAGTTGAGGAGGCTTCGGGCTCCCCGTATCCCGGGAGCCGGCGTACGCAGACAAGCGAAGGCATGGATGCCGAAGCGTAGTCGGAGTCGAGTGAGCGGAGGGCTGGAGGCCCGCAGCGAACGTCCGGCGACGGGCGTACGGGGAGCCCGAAGCCGGCGCGCAGGGGTACACTCCCGCCATGGAGCTCTCCCCGGAAGCGCAGCGGCTCGCACCGATCGTCGTGGCCGTCGTCGTGCTCTGGCTGACCGAGGCGCTCCCGCTGGCGGTGACGGCCCTCCTCGGCGCGGCGGCCTGCGTGGTGGCGGGCGTCGCGCCGGCGAAGGAGGTGTTTCGCCCGTTCGCCGACCCGCTCATCTTCCTGTTCATCGGCTCGTTCCTGCTCGCCGAGGCGATCCGGCAGCATCGGCTCGACCGGCGGCTGGCCTACGCCGTGCTTTCGTTCCCGGCCGTGGGGGAGCGGCCCATCGGGATCATGGCGGCGGTGGTTGCGGTTTCGGTGGCGATCAGCGCGTTCATCTCCAACACCGTCACGGCGGCGATGATGCTCGCGATCGTGTCGGGGATTCTGGCCGCCATCGACGAGTCATCGGCACGCTCGGACGCCGCTCCGTCCACGGGCTTCGCGACCGCCCTGCACCTGTGCATCGCGTTCGGAGCTTCG
>RFUD01000343.1 GCA_009923125.1 Planctomycetia bacterium | reverse complement strand
GTGCGGGTGATGCGGCCGGCGACGAGTTCGACGACCTGGGTCGCGGCACGGCGGGCGAAGGCGTGGTCGTGCGTGACCACCACCATGGTCTGCCCGCCTCGCGCGAGATCGACGATCACCTCGAGCACCTCCTCCGCCATCGCCGGATCGAGCGCGCTGGTCGGCTCGTCGAACAGGATCACCTTCGGCTCCATGGCCAGGGCCCGGGCGATCGCCACGCGCTGCTGCTGACCACCCGAGAGCGTCGCCGGGCTGGCGGCGGCGAACGACGCCAGGCCGACGCGGTCGAGCAGCCGGAGCGCCCGCCGGGCGGCCTCCTCGGGAGAGACGCCCGCGACGACCCGCGGCGCGAGGGCCACGTTTTTCTGCACCGTGAGGTTCGGGAACAGGTTGAACTGCTGAAATACCATGCCCGCGTCGCGGCGCACCCGCTCCAGGAGCCGTGGCGGCTGCGGCCCCGGGGCGAGCCGATGGCCGGCGATCGAGACACTGCCGGAGTCGAACGTCTCCAGCCCGTTCACGCACCGCAGGAGCGTGCTCTTGCCGCCGCCCGAGGGGCCGATGATCGCGGTCACCCCGCCGGTGCGGACTTCAAGCTCGACATCGGCGAGCACCGCCGCGCCTCCGCGCGCCTTCGAGAGACCCGTGACGGTGATCATGCCGTCCTCTCCTGCCGGGCCTCGAACCGGCGCGAGAGGAGCGACAACGGCCAGCTCATCACCAGGTACAGGATCGCCGTCACGACGGCGAGCTCCACGATCCGTCCCGTGGAGAGCGCGAGCACGCTGTACCGCTTCGTGAGTTCGATCACCGTGATCACGGAGCAGACGCTCGTGTCCTTGAACAGCGCGATGAAGTCGTTGGTCACCGGCGGCATCACGAGCCGCACCGCCTGCGGCACGATCACGTGACGCAGGGCCTGCCACTTCGTCATCCCCAGGGCGAGCGCCGCCTCGAACTGTCCCGGCGGCACCGCCTTCAGCCCCGCGCGATAGATCTCCGACTCGTAGGCCGAGTAGTTGAGGGCCAGACCCACGACGGCGGCGACGATCGCCGGCAACGCGAGGCCGATCTGCGGGAGGAGGAAGAAGATCGCATACAGCTGGAGCATGAGCGGCGTTCCGCGCACCACCTCGACGAAGGCGGTGAGCAGACGCGCGAGCCAGGCGGGGCCGTACAGCCTGCCGACGGCGATGGCGAGCCCCACGGCGATGGCGAGCGGGAACGAGGCGCACGCGAGCAGCAGCGTCATGCCGGCCGCCGCCAGCAGCATCGGGAGCGTGTCGGCGGCGAGCTGGCGGAGCGAGCTTCGCCCCGCCACGGGAATCTCGGCGGCGTCGCGCAGCGCGAGGATCTGCTGGCGGCCGGCCAGATCCCAGCGGTCGTAGAGCGCCTTCAGCCGGCCGTCCGCGATCAGCCGGCCGATCGCCTCGTCGATCGCCGCGGCGAGTCGCGGCGTGTCACGGGCGGTGAGTACGGTGTAGTAGCCGCCGGCGAACGTGCGGCCCACCGCCTTCAGCTCGGCGAACCGGTCGGCGTAGAAGCCGAAGATGCAGTCGTCCATGACCGCCGCATCGAGCACGCCGCTCTGCACCTGCTCCAACGAGTCGATCGTGCCGTCGTAGCCGATCACGTCCACCTCGAGATCGTGTCGCGACCGCAGGAACACCTCCGCGGCCGAGCCGGTGAGCGCGCCCACGCGCCAGCGACCCGCCGGGCCGGCCGCGGCGAGCTGCTCGAACGCGGCGAGCGTCCCATCGCGGCGGGCGAGCAGTTGCAGCCCGTAGGCGAAGTAGGGCCGCGAGCAGCCGTAATCGCGGCGCCGCTCCGGCAGCAGTTCGATGCCATTGATGACGCAGTCCACCGAGCGGCCGAGCAGCAGTGGCAGGCGGTCCCACTGCCCCTGCTGGAACCGGGCCTTGACGCCGAGTTCCGCCGCGAGCAGGTCGGCGAACTCCACCTCGAACCCCGTCAGCCGGCCGGGCGCGGCCGGATCGAGAAACACGTGCGGCCCGCCCCCTTCCTGGTCGGCCGCCCAGACGAGCGTCTGGCGGGACCGCACCTCGTCGAGCTCCGCGGCCGGGCCGCTCGACATGGCGATCACGAGGCCGACGCCCGCCAGCAACGCTCCGCGCGGAATGTTCCGGGCCGTCCTCATGGCGGCCATCATGGCGGTGGGCTGCGGAGCCGTCCAAGCGCCGAAGCCTGACCGGAGAGTCCGGCCCGCATCGACGCGACGCTGCGGGCGAGATCATCCCCGCGGGCGACGAACCGTCCCGTGCGGTCGGCGGCGTTGGCAAAGTCGGCGAGCAGCGGATCGACGAGCTTCGCCCGGGGCAATCTGGCCACGAGCGCCGCGATGTCACCCTCGATCCCCATCCGCAGCCGCGCGAACACGAGCCACCGCAGGGCGAGGCCGAACAGGATCACCCACACCAGCGCCTCCTCGAGGAACGCGAGCCCCTCGACCGGCCGGCCCGACCACAGCCGTCCGTAGAAGAAGTTCCAGCCGGCGCGGACGAGCACGGCGACCAGCAGCCCCGAGAACAGCACCTCGCAGACGATGCGGAGCCCGGGACGCTCGAGTTGGGTGCGGCGCCCGGCCACGATGGCGTCGATCCCGGAAGCCAGCCACGCGGCCGTCCGCTCCAGCAGCGTGCCGACGGAGGTGCTGACCGCCGTCTCGTCGAGGCGGGCGCGGCCCACGAGCGGCTCGGCGATCCTGGCCCTCGCCGCCAGCCCCGCGAGGATGCTCCGCGACCGCTCCACGTCGGCCTCGCCGAGTCCGAGCTCCTCCACGGTCTGCCACGTCCCGCCACCGCCGCCCGGGGGCGCCTGGCCGGCCAGCAGCCGGCCGATCAGCCCGCCACCCGCCGCCCGCAGTCGC
>RFUD01000342.1 GCA_009923125.1 Planctomycetia bacterium | reverse complement strand
GCCGCGCGAGCACCGCCGCGAGGGCCACGTTCTCGACCTGCCGCGCCCGGCGGGCCGCGAGCAGGGCATTGATGTGCCGCCGCACGCCACCGAACGGCTGCCGCAGCCGCTGCATCTCCGCTTCCAGCCGGCCACGGTGATCGGCCGACAGCGTGCCCAGGAGCCAGCGGTAGAACTCGTCACGATACCCCGCGATCCGCGGCAGCAGTTCGGCCAGCGGCAGGCCCGCCTGGTGGGCCCCCGGCCCCCGGCCAGAGAGCCCCGACGCCATGAGCATCACGCCCGCCAGCACCGCCGAAGCTTCGCTGCGCAGTTCCGACTGCCGCGTGGCCGACGCGTCGAGCGGCGAGCCGACGGCCGCCTGCGGCCACGACAGGATTCCGTCGAGCGTGGCCTGCTGCACGACCATGCGGCGGTAGTTGCCCCGGGCGTCGATCCGCTCCGGATCCCAGAGGCCGAACAGATAGTTGGGTCGGCTGGCCGCCGGATGGAGGAAGTCGAATGCCCGCGGGTCGATCGCGAGTTCCTCCAGGAGCGCGAGATCGAAGTCGGCCTGATCGAGGAGCATTGGCGGCGCGGCGGCGAGGATCGCGAGGGCACCCGCCACGAGGTCCCGGTAGCGGCCGTGGGCCACGCCGGCGCCCGCCACGAACAGCGGCAGCGGCCGCACCCGCTCGTGCGGATACGGCTGCGACAACCGCCCGTTCTCCAGGACGGCGACGGGCCGCCAGCCGACGTAGTCGTTGAGCCGTTGGATCGCGCCGGCGACCACGGCCGACTCGGGGACTCCGTCCGCCTCCGGACCGCCGGCGGCGAGCAGCGCCTGGGCCGCCGCGGCGACGAAGAATGGACGCTCGATCGCGCCGGCGGGCTGATGTTCGAGCAGATCCACGTGGAAGCCGCGGTAGCCGGGCAGCACCCGTTCCTCGAGCGCCGTCAGGCTCTGCCGCGCCTGCCGCGCGTCACGGAACGCAGGATCGCCCGCTTCCAGGGAGGCCAACCGTTCCCGCAGGCCGCGCAGCACGGCGGCCAGGGCGTCCGGCCGCTCGGTGATCACGCCCGCATCCTCGGGTTCCACCGGCGCGAACAGGTCGCTCCAGCCGCGCCACACGGCGGGGTCGAAGGCACCCGCCGAGAAGTTGAGGTAACCGAGCACGAGCGCCGCCGGGTCGGATCCGCGGGATGGCGGCGTGGCCTGCGACATGCGAGGGATGGGGGGATGGCGCCGGTGGAAACGGCTGGAGGGGCGGAGGACGGACCGATTCGGGCGGGAATCGACCGCCGCAGCGTACCATTTTTGCAGTGTCGCTTTTCGGAACTATGGTTGCCTTCATGAGCAACCAACCGAGCATTTTCGCGGTCCCGCACCGCCGGCGACTCGCCGTCGCGCTGGCGATCGCCGCGTGGAGCACGCTCCACGATTCCGCCTCCGCCGACTGCCTCCGCGGCACGGCGGCCGACCAGGTCGCCGCCGCGCATGCCGGCCTCGACGTCGAGTGGCTCGTGCAGGTGCCGTTCGACGCCTCCCGCGCGCAGGTCGAGCACGTCGTCATCGACTCCGGCCTCGTCGTCGTGCAGACCGGTGACGGCAACGTCGTCGCCGTGCAGTCCGGCGTCGCCGGCCCCGACGCCCCGCTGCCCGGCACGATCCTCTGGAAACACCCGCTCGACGCGGGCGCAGGCCCCTTCCAGCCAGCGGCGGTCGGCACCGACATCGTCGCCGTCGCCCATGGCGACGGGGTGCACGCCTTCGACCGGACGACAGGCCAGGCGCTGTGGAGCAGACGCTTTCCCCACCTCGCCGACGCGGGGGCCGCCGTGTCGGGCGGCTGGGTGTACACCCCCTTCGGCGAAGGCAAGCTGATGCGGCTGCCGACCAATCCGTCGCGGACCGCGCGGCCGGCCGACGACCAGGCCGCGGCCGACGCCGGGGGCGACGGCAAGCCGGCCGCCAAGCCCGTGCGGCGGAAAGGCCGCCCGCGAGCGCAGAAGGTGGAGAGCCTCGATCCGATCGTGCTCGAGGCGGGCGGTCCCGTGTCGCTCCAGCCGCAGGCGTTCAAGGGCGGCACGCTGTGGTGCACCGACGAGGGCACGCTCGTGGTGCTCGACCCGGGCGGCGACGGCTGGCGCCGCAACGAATTCTTTCTCGATCGACCGGCCGCAGGTCGGCCGCTCGTGCATGACGGCGCGATCTTCGTCGCCACCGCCGAGGGCGACCTCGCCCGGATCGAATCCCGCGAGGACGCGGCGGGCAGCCTGAAGCTCGCCTGGCACGTGTTCCTCGATGCCGAGCCGGGGTCGATGCTGTTCGCGTCGGGCGAGCGGCTTGTCGTGCCGCTCGGTGACGCGGGCCTCGCCGTCCTGTCCACGAAGACCGGCGAACTCGTGTGGCGCGGCCCGATGCGCGGGCGGATCACGGCCGTGGCGGGCGACCGCATCTGGCTCGTCGATCCGACGGGATCGCTCGTGAGCTTCGACCTCGAGACCGGCGCCCTGCGCGACCGCATGTGCCTCGGCGGCTTCACCTTCCCGGTGGTCAATCAGGCCACCGACCGGCTGATTCTCGCCTCCCCCGCGGGGGCCATCGTCTCGCTCAAGCCCGCCAGGGCGCAGTAGCGCACCGCTCATCGCGGCAATCCTGTTCGGCACGGCGGTTGCGTTCCTGTGAGGCAAGCATCCCGCTTGCCGTGGGACAGGCTGACAGCCTGTCGTGCCTTGCCATCAACGCGCCCAATCCGGCTCGTGCCGACTGCACGGTGGCGAACTCAGCGAGGGGCTGCCGGTGCCCCGGCGCCGGGCTCTGGGAGCAAGCGCAGCCAGGATGGCGAAGCGCAGCGGACAGGCAGGGAGCGGTGGCCACGATGGCCACCGCGAACGTCCGGCGATGGGGCATTGGCA
>RFUD01000341.1 GCA_009923125.1 Planctomycetia bacterium | reverse complement strand
CGATGACGGGCTGGACGGCCCAACTGTTGCTCAAGGCGGGACGCACCGAGGAGGGGCTGGCGATCGTGCGTGCCTACATGGCCGCCCGCGTCAAGGAGGCCAAGGCACGCATCGCCAACTTCGAGCAGCGCCGCAAGTCCGCGGACCACAAGCCGTTCCTCCTGCCGAACGGACGCGAATGGGGCGAACCCCACGTGAACGGGTTCGGCATGTGGTCGATGATCAACGTCTACCTGCGTTACCACGACCGCATGGACGAGCAACTGAAGGCGGACTTCCAGTGGCTGTTCACCAGCAACACGAGCTGGGCCGGCTCGACGGGCAACCTGTCGTTTCTCATCCCGGTGAACCTGTACCTCACCGAGCATGCCTGGGATCCCGCCCTGCTCCCCGAGGATGGCCGCTACGGCGCCCGGGGGGCCGCCGCCCTGCGCATGTTCGAGAAGCGGATCTCCTACACGGCCCGGCGAGGCTCCCCCGAGTTCGGCTCGCGTCCCTACCTGCTCTACAACATCGGCCCCCTCCTCAGCTTCGACAACGCTTTCACGGAGCCCGAGCTCGCCCGCCGCGCACGCATGGCCTACGAGATGTCGATCGCCCACGCAGCGGGCACCTGGCTCAACGGGAATTGGGCGACGCCCGCGGGCCGCAGTTATCCCGCCTACACCACGCAGGCCCCGAACGGCTGCGCCGACATGCTCTGGGCGTACTTCGGCGGCAAGACGCCGAAGCTCGGCGGCGCCACCACCGCGGTGTTCGCCGTGGCGGAGCCGTGGCGACCGCACCCGTTGATCGTGAAGGCGGCCACCGACCGCGCCCGGGCCTACGTCCATCGCTCCCGCTTCGACGGCGAACGCCTGTTCCAGACCTCGTTCGTCAACCGGACCTACGCGCTGTTCAGCACCGCCGTGACTCATCCGCCCACCGGCCGCAAGACCGGCATCTGGGGCCAGACGTATCCCTACGGCGTGATGTTCGATCAACCGGACGCCGACAAGGCGAGCATCTGCTGGATGACCGTGCCGTGCTGCGACGACCAGCCGCTCACCAACCACACCCAGGGCGTGAGCAGTCGTTTCGCGGAGTATCTCCAGCACCGCGGGTCGCTGCTTCTGGTGGCAAACGATCTCACGAACCAGGAGTTCCGGCCACAGGTCCGGAAGGATGTCAAAGGGCACAAGCCCTTCACCACCGACGCCTGGTATGTGCTCGCCTACGTGCCGCACGGGTACCGGGCCATGATCAACGACAGCCGCCAGAGTGGCCGGGTGTTCCTCGACTACGGCAGCGTGCTGATCGCCATCAGCGCGAGCCAGCCCTTCGACTGGGACCCGGCCGCACGGGTGTTTGCCGGCAAGGGGGGCTTCCATCCGGCCGACTCGGAGTTCCGCGTGTTCGGGGGGAACGTCGCGGTGGCCATGGAAACGGCCCTGCCCGACGAGTTTTCCGGCGACAGCCCCGCCGACCGGCTGGCGGCGTTCAAGGCCGCGATCGCCGGCTCGACCAGGATCTCCGTGGAGAACGTGACGGCCGGACAGGCCGTGGTGGCCAAGGGGACCTACGTGGATCGATTCGGCGCCACGCTCGAAAAGACGTTTCAGGGACACGCCCTGATCGACGGCCGGCCCGTGGACTACGCGTCGTGGCCGCTGGTTGACAACCCGTGGATTCACCAGGACTGGGACGGCGACATGCGGATCGGCTGACGCGGTCCGAAGCCGCCTACTCCTGCCAGGCCGACACGGGCACGCAGCTGCAGAACAGGTTGCGGTCGCCGTGGACGTTGTCCACGCGGCCCACCGGCGGCCAGTACTTCCGCCGCTCGATCCCCCGCACGGGGAACGCGGCCTGCTCCCGCGTGTAGGGGCGGTCCCAGTCGCTCGTGGCCACGGCGGCCGCCGTGTGCGGGGCGTGCTTGAGCGGATTGTTTTCCGCCGGCCACTCCCCCGACTCGATCCGGCGAATCTCCTCGCGGATCGCGATCATCGCCTCGATGAACCGGTCGAGTTCGGCGAGCGGCTCGCTCTCCGTCGGCTCCACCATCAGCGTGCCCGGCACCGGAAAACTCAACGTCGGGGCGTGGAACCCGTAGTCGACGAGCCGCTTGGCCACGTCCTCGGCGGTCACGCCGCTGGTGTCTTTCAGCGGCCGCAGGTCGAGGATGCACTCGTGGGCCACGCGGCCCCCCTGCCCGGCGTAGAGCGTGGGAAAGTGGTCGCGGAGCCGCGTGCTCACGTAATTGGCCGCGAGGATCGCGGTCTCGGTCGCCCGCCGCAGCCCTTCGCCCCCCATCATCCGGCAGTACATCCAGCTGATCGGCAGCACCGCAGCGTTGCCCAGCGGCGCGGCCGAGACGGCACCCACCGCGCTGGGCGGCAGGCCTCCGGCGTCGTGCCCCGGAAGGAATGGAACCAGATCCTCGACGACGCACACCGGCCCCACGCCCGGACCGCCGCCGCCGTGCGGGATGCAGAACGTCTTGTGGAGATTCAGGTGGCTGACGTCGCCGCCGAACACGCCGGGCGAGGCCACCCCGACGAGCGCGTTCATGTTGGCGCCGTCGATGTACACCCGGCCGCCATGACGGTGGACGATCTCGCACAGCCGTCCGATCTCCGCCTCGAACACGCCGTGCGTGCTCGGGTAGGTGATCATCACGGCCGCCAGCGTCTCGGCGTGCTCGCGACACCTCGCCTCGAGATCCGCCAGATCGACGTTGCCCTGGTCGTCGCAGCCGGTCACCACCACGTGCATGCCGGCCATCTGGGCGCTCGCCGGATTCGTGCCGTGGGCCGACGCCGGGATCAGGCACACGTTGCGTTGCCCCTGTCCGCGGGCCTCCTGCCAGGCCCTGATCACCAGCAGCCCGGCATATTCACCCTGGCTGCCGGCGTTGGGCTGCAGGCTGAT
>RFUD01000035.1 GCA_009923125.1 Planctomycetia bacterium | reverse complement strand
CTTCCGGCGCACGTCGCGGCAGCGCGGCCTCGCCTTCCAGCTGCCCTGGCCGGGCCGCCCGCCGGCCGGCGACCACGTCCGCGTGGCCGTCCGCATGGCCCCGCCCGACGGAGCGCCCCTCGAGGCCGACGCCACCGTGGCCGCGCGGTAGCCCTCGCGTGGCGAGCCGTGGCGTGAAGCATCCCGCCCGGAGCACGAGCGCCGGGCAGGCGGGTTGAACGCCCAGCGGCATCGCGGCAGCCGAACGAATTGGCAGGCCGCTTACCCCGCGCTGACGCTTGGGGCTTCCTGCCGGGAGGCAAAGCCTCGGGGAAACCCGGCCCCCGTCACAGCCCCTTGTCCTCGAGGAAGTTGAGCAGGTCGGCGACACGGTTGGAGTAGCCCCACTCGTTGTCGTACCAGCTCACGACCTTCACGAAGTTGCCGAGGCCGATCGTGTCCACCGCCGAGAAGATCGAGCTGTGGGGGTCGGCCTTGAGGTCGGTGGAGACGAGCTCCTTCTCCGTGTAGCGGAGAATGCCCTTCAGCGGCCCCTCGGCAGCCTTCTTCATCGCGGCGTTGATGTCGGCGGGCGAAGCATCCTTGAGGAGCAGTGCCGTGAAGTCCACCACGCTCACCGTCGGGGTCGGCACGCGGAACGCCATGCCGGTGAACTTGCCCTGCAGGGCCGGAATGACGAGGCCGACGGCCTTCGCCGCACCCGTGCTCGAGGGCACGATGTTCAGGGCCGCGGCACGGGCATCCCGCAGGTCCTTGGCGGCCGTGTCCACCGTCTTCTGCGAGTTGGTGTAGGCGTGCACGGTCGTGAGCAGGCCGCGGTCGATGCCCCAGGTCTCGTGGAGCACCTTGGCGACCGGCGCCAGGCCGTTGGTGGTGCACGAGGCGTTGGAGATGACGTGGTGCTTCTTGGGGTCGTACATCTCGTTGTTGACACCGAGCACGATCGTCAGGTCCTCGTTCTTGGCGGGGGCCGAGATCACGACCTTCTTCACGCTGTCCCGCTTGTGGGCGACCGCCTTGGTGGCGTCGGTGAAGAAGCCCGTGCTCTCCACGACGACCTGCACGTCCTGCGAACCCCACGGGATCGACCCCGGATCCTTCTCGGCGAACACCTTGATCTTCTGTCCGTCCACCACGAGGTCGTTGCCCTCGTAGCCCACGTGTCCCTTGAACGGTCCGTAGTTGGAGTCGAACTCGAGGAGGTGGGCGTTGGTCTTGGCGTCGGTGAGATCGTTCAGGGCGACGACCTGCACGTCCCCCTTGAGGCCGAACTTCTCGTAGATGGCCCGGAAGGTGAGGCGACCGATGCGGCCGAAGCCGTTGATGCCGACGCGAATGGACACGTGAGTTGCTCCTCCGATGGATGGGCGGGACGTCGCGGGCGGCGGCGCCGCCCGACGAAGGCCGCGGAATATACACCGCGCCGCGCCGCGGCCTCAATCGGCGGCCGCATCGCGGCCGTTTTTGACACGCCGCGGCGGTCGTCGCGTACCATGGCCGGCATGGCGAACCCGGTGGTCGAACTGCGGGCCGTGCGGAAGGCGTTCGTGGCGCCGGGCGGCGAAATCGTGCCGGTTCTCGACATCGACACCTTCGCCCTCGAGGCGGGCGAGCAGTGCGCCCTCGAAGGGCAAAGCGGCTCCGGGAAATCGACGCTGCTGAACGTGATCGCCGGCATCATGCGGCCGGACTCGGGGAACGTGTTCGTGGGCGGCCAGGACATCGCCCGGTTCGACGAGGCCAGTCGCGACCGGGTGCGGGCCGACACGCTGGGCCTGGTGTTCCAGCAGTTCAACCTCCTGCCCGGATTCACCGCCCTGGAAAACGTGCTGGTGGCGATGTCGTTCGGCTCGGTCCGTCCCGACCGCACCCGGGCCGCCGACCTCCTCGGGGCCGTGGGCCTCGGTCACCGGCTCGACCACAAGCCGGCCGAGCTGTCGATCGGGCAGCAGCAGCGGGTGGCCGTGGCGCGGGCGCTGGCGAATCGGCCGCGGGCCGTGCTCGCCGATGAACCGACGGCGAGCATCGACACCCGACACCAGCAGCAGGTGATCGACCTGCTCCGCGATTCCTGTCGCACCGAGGGCGCGGCGCTGCTCGTGGTGACCCACGACCCCGGCGTCGCCGGGCAGTTTCCGCGGCAGGTGCGGCTGGAGGATTTCAACCGCGCCGCCCGCGCCGCAGCCTCTCCCGCGAGGCCGGCATGACGCTGTTCGGCATCGCCTGGCGCAACATCCGACAGCGGCTGCTGACGAGCGGACTCACCGCCCTGTCGCTGGCGCTGGGCGTGGCCCTCGTGGTCGCCACACTCGTCACCGGGCGGATCGTCAACCGGGCTTTCGAGTCGGGCTCGGGCCTCGGCTACAACATGATCGTCGGCGCGAAGGGGAGCCCGCTCCAACTGGTGCTCAACAGCGTCTACTTCATCAGCAAGCCGATCGAGAACATCTCCTGGGCGTTCTACCAGGAGTTCCTGTCGGCAGCCGCCCGGCCGGACGGGATCGACGGGAGGTATGCCGCCAGCACGCGCACCGCCGTGCCGATCTGCATGGGGGACTATTTCCGGGGCCACCGCGTCGTCGGCACGAACGCCGCGTTCTTCGATCGGCTCACGCGCGGCGATGGCCGGCCGTTCGAGTTCACCGCCGGGGCCAACTTCACCGACGACGACTTCTTCGGGGGCGTCCTCGGCGCCGCCGTGGCCGCGCACCTCGGCCTCCGGGTCGGCGACTCGTTCGCCCCGACCCACGGGGCCGACGACGGGGCCGTTCACGACCCGTTCAAGGTCGTGGGCATCCTGGCCCGCACCGACACGCCGCTCGACCGTGGCGTGTTCGTCAACATGGAGGGCTTCTATCTGCAGGACGGGCACGCCAAGCCGCTGCCCGACGGGGAGGCACCGACCGCCGTGGCACCGCCGCAGGCCTCGGGCCACGTGCCACTGCCGTTCAACCAGCGCGAGGTCACGGCCATCCTGCTCGAGACGGCGTCGCTCCCCGGCCTTCCGGCCGAACTCACGGCCATGGGGTTGCGGACCGCGATCAACGAGGGCCGCGACGGCCAGGCCGCGCTCCCCGTCGCCGAGATCCGCCAACTCCTCGACCTGTTCGTGCGGCCGCTCGAACTCCTGCTGCTGCTCGTCACGGCGCTCGTCGTGCTCGTCTCGGCGATCGGCATCCTGGTGAGCATGGTGGGCTCGTCGCTCGAGCGCAGTCGCGACGTCGCGATCATGCGGGCCTTGGGCGCCCGACGGTCGCACGTGCTGGCCACGGTGCTCATCGAGGCGGTGCTGCTCGCCGTCGGCGGGGGAATCGCCGGCTGGGTGCTCGGCCATCTGCTCGTGGGCGCGATCGGCCCCTGGATCACGACGAACGCCGGCGTCACGGCAAGCGTCTTCTCCGCGGCGCCGCTCGCCGAGGCTCTCCTCGTGCCATTCCTCGTGGTGCTCGCGGTCGTCGCGGCACTCCTCCCCGCGATCGCCGCCTACCGCACCGACGTCGCCAAGTGGCTGCAGGGCCCGGGGTGACCGACGTCAACTCGCCCGCCCCGGCTTCGGGGCTGCCCCCTTTCCGGTTGAGGAGGCTTCGGGCTCCCCGTACCCCGGGAGTCGGCGTACGCAGACAAGCGCAGCCAGGATGGCGAAGCGCCGTCGGAGTCGAGTGAGCCGAGGCCTGGATGGCCGAGGCGAACGTCCGGCGACGGGCGTAAGGGGGGCCCGAAGCCGGCGAGGGAGCGTCGGGCGAGGGAACGGCACACGCGGTCCACGAACTCCTGTACACTGACCGGCATGGTCGCCTGGCGGAAATTTCAGGTCTTCATGCTCGCAGCCGCCCTGCTCGTGCAGGCCGCGCGGGTGGAGGCGTGTCCCTTCTGTTCGGCCGTGTCGCTCACGTTCGCGCAGGAGATCGCGCAGAGCCAGGCGGCGGTGATCGCGCGGCTCGTCGAGCCGCCGCTGGCCGGGTCGCTCTCGCCGCGGGCCGATGGCCCATTGCCGAAAGGCAAGTTCGCGGTGGTCGAGGTGCTCAAGGGTTCCGGGCTGGTCGAGGAGGCCGGACTGCTCGGCCCCGATGCCGCGCCCATCGAGACGATCCTGCTGGAGGAGAAGCCGGTCGGCTCGCTCTACCTGCTGATGGGCGTCGAGCCGCCGAATCTGGTGTGGTCGAGCCCGATCGCGGTGGGCGACCGTGCGGTGGAGTACCTGCGGAAACTCGGCGACCTCCCGGAGAAGGGCCCCGATCGCCTGGCGTTCTTCCAGAAGCATCTCGAGGATCCCGACGAGACGCTCGCCCGCGACGCCTACGACGAGTTCGCCGTCGCCCCGTACGAGGACGTGCGGGGTCTCGAGAGCCGCATGGATCCCACGCAACTGCTCGAGTGGATCGAGAATCCGAAGGTGCAGGCGAATCGCCGCCGGCTGTACGCCACGATGCTCGGCGTGTGTGGCACGAAGGCCGACGCCGACCGCATCGCCGGCATCCTCGCCGGCGAGAACCTGCCCCCGGAAAAGGCCGATGTCCGCTCCGGCCTCGACGCGCTGATCGCCTGCTACGTGACGCTGCGCGGCGCGGACGGGCTCGATCTCGTCGATCGGCTGTTCCTCGATCGCAAGGGGCGTGACGTGCCGTTCACCGAGACCTACGCGGCGGTGATGGCACTGCGATTTCTCGGGGAGGAGTCCGACATCGTGCCGCGCGAGCGGGTGCTGCGGTCGCTGCGGATCCTGCTCGACGAGCCGAAACTGGCCGATCTCGTGATCGCCGATCTCGCCCGCTGGCAGGACTGGTCGGCCGTCGATCGCCTGGCCCGGCTGTTCGAGGAGGCCGACGCCGACAACATCTTCGTGCGCGAGCCGGTGGTGAACTATCTGCGGGCCTGCCCGCTGCCCGAAGCCGCGACGGCGCTCACCCGGCTCGAGAAGATCGACCCCGAGGCGGTGCGTCGGGCCGCCACGCTCGCGGGCTTCGCGGGAGCCCTCGCCCCGAACCCCGCTGCGAAGGCGGACGGCGACGACGAGCCCGGGGCGGGGCGGCCCGCGACGATGGCCCCGGTGGCGGGCGACGACACCGCTCTTGCCGCCAAGATCGCGCCGGTCATCGGTGACGAAGGGGAGGAAGACGACGCGGAGCAGCCGTCTCCGGGACCCGCGGCGAACACCGCGCCGGCCGCCGGCGACGGCCTGCGTTCGTTCAAGTGGGCGGCATGGGCGGCCATCGTCGCCATCGTGGCGTTCGCCGCGAGGTCGGCGCTGCGGCCGCGCCCGACTCCGGCCGGCAAGTGACCGGTCCGCAGGTTCGACGAGCCATGGCCAACGGCCTCTTCGACACACCGCGTTCCCCAGCCGAGCCCGCGCCCGCCGAGGTGGGGGATCGGTATCGCGCCATCGCGGGCACGGCGATCGCGGCGGCCGTGCTGGCGGTCCTGTCGCCGCTGGCGTTTCTCGACTGGTGGCTGGCGGTCGTGCCGGTGCTCGGGTTCGTCCTCGCGATCGTGGCCCGGCGCGACATCCGCGCCCGCCCGACGGAACTCGTCGGCATGCCCCTGGCGATCGGCGCGGCTGTGCTTTCGGCCTGCATGCTCGGCGGCGGGCTCGCCTACCAGTCGGCCGTGTACGCGGCGGAACTTCCACCGGGGTTCGAACGGCTCACCTACGCGACGCTCCAGCCGCTCGAGGGCGATCCACCCACGGCCGTCCCGGACGCCGCCCGCGCGCTCGACGGACGCAACGTCCTGCTCAAAGGCTACATGTACCCGGGCAAGCAGCAGCAGGGGATCGTGCAGTTCCTGCTCGTCCGCGACCAGGGGGATTGCTGCTTCGGCGGCAATCCCAAGATCACCGATCGCGTCCTCGTGCAGTTGCGCGATACCCGGGGGGTCGATTTCTCGCCCCGGCTGCGCAAGATCGCCGGTCGATTCGCGATCCGCCCCACCGGCACCGCCGCGCTCGACGGCGGCGTGCTCTACCACCTCGAGGACGCCGTTGTCCGCTGACAGACGCCTGCTCTGGCTGCTCCTGCTCGTCGTCGGCTGCACCGACCCGTCGCCTCCCGGCGGGCGGGACGGCGGATCACGGGCCGATGCCACGGCCGCCACGCCCCGTCCGGCGGCCCCGGCAGCGGCCGGGCCGCCGCGCGAGATCTCGTTCGACGACGTGAAGTTCGACATGGAGAAAGGAGCGGCCTTCCACCGCGACCTGCTGCCCCCGCGGGTCACGGCGCTCGAGCGGCAACGAGTGCGGATTCGCGGCTATATTCTCCCCAGTTTTCAGCAGACGGGGCTCGCGCAGTTCGTGCTCGTCCGCGACAACATGGAGTGCTGCTTCGGCCCCGGGGCCGCGCTCTACGACTGCGTCGTCGTGCGCATGCTGCCGGGCCGGACGGCCGACTTCTCGATCCGGCCGGTCGCCGTGTCGGGCACGTTTCGTCTCGAGGAACTCCGCGGGCCGGACGGTCGCCATCTGGCGATTTACGCGCTCGACGGCGAAGAGGTGCGGTGACCGCACGGCGTTGGTACCATCTTCCCCATGACCGCTTCCGACCCCCGTCTGCGCCCGTTCTCGCCCGAGGCGTGGTACTGGCTGTACGACGTGCCCCCGGCCCGCCTGTCGCTGCTGTTCATCGCGGCCTTCGTCGGCTTCTACTGGCTCGGCTCGATCTTCGTGCGGCCGATCCTCCGGCAGTTCGTGCGGAACACGCCCGGGGCGAACGACATCGTCGGCTACGTGCTCTCCTGCTTCTGCGTGTTCTACGGCCTGCTGCTCGGCCTGATCGCCGTCACGGCTTACCAGAACGTCTCCGACGCCGCGGCGAACGTCACCCGCGAGGCGGCGGCCCTGTCGGCGCTCTACGAAGACGTGTCACAGTATCCCGAGCCCCATGGGCAGAATCTGCGCTGGCTGCTCCGCGACTACACCCGCTACGTGATCAAGTATGCCTGGCCGCTCCAGCAGCGGGGCGTCATCCCGGAGGAGGGCACGATCCGTGCCGAGGCGTTTCACGAGCGGATGCTCAAGTTCCAGCCGCAGACGCCGGCCGAGCAGATCATCCACGCCGAGGCCCTGCGGCAGTTCAACCACTTTCTCGAGTGTCGCCGCATGCGGCTGTTCTCGGTCAAATCCTCGCTCCCGGCCTCGATGTGGTACGTGATGCTGCTCGGCGCGGTGCTCAACATCGCGCTCTGCTGGCTGTTCGACATGAAGTTCATGACGCAACTCATCCTCGGCGGAATCCTTGCGGCGTACCTGGGAACGATGATGCACCTGATCTTCGACATGAATCAGCCCTTCCGCGGCGACGTCAGCATCACGGCGGAGCCGTTCGAGACGCTCTACGAGCGGATGGACGACGCATGAATCAGCCCTCTCGCTCGACGTCGCCCGCCCGGACGACCCGCCGGCAGGCTTTACGCGACGGTGCGGCCGCCACACTCGCCGCCGCCCGGGGCCTGGCGCCGGCCCTGTTCGCCGGCTGCTCGCTCGGCATACCGCCCCGGGCCCGCACCGTCCCGCTCGGCCTCCTCCACTCGCAGACCGGGCCGCTGGCGATCAGCGCCACGTCCCTCCGCGACGTCCAGATCTTCGCCTGCGAGCAGATCAACGCCGCCGGCGGCCTGCTCGGCCGGCAGATCGACATCAAGGCCCCTGACCCGAAGTCGCGGATCGATCTGTTCGAGCGGCGGGCCCGCTCGCTCCTCGACGCGGGCTCGGTCGCGGTGTTCGGTTGCTGGACGAGCGCGAGCCGCAAGGCGGTGATCCCGCTGTTCGAGGAACGCGACAAACTGCTGTTTTACACGAATCGTCGAAAAACGTGGTCTACGGCGGGATGGTGCCGAACCAACAGATCTTTCCCGCGCTCGACTGGCTGCTCGGGCCCGAGGGGGGCAACCGCAAGAAGATCTACCTGCTCGGCTCCGACTACGTCTTCCCGCGCACGGCCAATTACGTCACGAAGAAGTATCTCGAGACAAGGAGCCTCAAGCCGGTCGGTGAGGTCTACTATCCCCTCGGTCACGACGACTTCACGGCGGAAGTCAAAAAGATCGTGGCCTCGGGCGCCGACTGCGTGCTGAACACCATCAACGGCGACTCGAACGTCGGCTTCTTTTCGGCCCTGGGGAAGGCGAAGGTCGATCCCGCCAAGCTCCCGGTCGTCTCGACGAGCATCGGCGAGGACGAGTTGCGCGGCATGCTGCCGGCGGATGTCCAAGGCCACTACGCCGCATCGTGCTACTTCCAGAGCCTGCCCACGCCGGCCAATCGCCGCTGGATCACCGACTTCCGTCGGGAATTCGGCTTCGATCGCGTCACGGGCGATCCGCTCGAGCCCGGCTACTGTCTCGTGCACCTCTGGAGGCAAGCGGTGGAGAAGGCCGGATCGTTCGACACCGCCGCCGTCCGGCAGGCGTTCGCCGACGGCCTCGAGTTCGCCGGCCCCGGCGGCACGATACGGTTCGATCCGGCGACGCAGCACTGCGATCGCTGGTTTCGCCTCGGCCGGATCCGGACCGATCGACAATTCGACATCGTGAAGGAGTCGTCCGCACCCATCCCGCCCGATCCCTATCCGCAGATCGCGTTCCCCGGATGGAAATGCGACTGGACGAAGGGGGGCATCGAGCGGGGACCCGAGGTGAAGATCGATGGCTAGTTTCGAGATCGAGCACACGGAGGGGATGCGCTGGGTGCGGGTGAACCTCGACGATGACGACGTGCGGACCGAGCGGGGGGCGCTCAATCACATGAAGGGCGACGTCCAGATGGACGTCCCGTGGCCGACGGTCAAAGCCTGGTGGGTGTCGCTGTTCTCCGATGAGTCGCTGCTCCGGCCGAGGTACCACGGCACCGGCAGCGTGTACCTCGACTCCTCGCTCGGCGGCTACCACGTGATGCGGATCACCCCCGGCGAGCGGTGGATTCTCGACACCAAATGTTTCTGGGCGAGCGACGGCGAGGTGAAACTCTCCGTCCACCGGGAGAAGGCGTGGACGTCGTTCTGGGCCGATCAGGGTCTGCTGTGGTACAAGACCGCGCTCAAGGGCGAGGGCCAGGTCGTGCTCGCCGTGGACGGACCGGTCGAGGAGGTGGAACTCATCGACGACAGGCTCGTGGCGGACGGCCCGTTCGTGATCGGCCGCACGGCCGGCATCTCGCTGTCGGTGCGGCGGCCGGCACGATCGTGGATGAGTTACTGGATGTCGGGCCAGAAACTCGCGTACGTCTACGAGGGCACCGGCAAACTCCTGCTCTGCACGACCCCCTACTGGCGGCAGCGGATGCAGAAGGAACGCAACCCCGCCGCCGCGGCGGTGTGACGGCATGGCCCGCGCCCTCGGCCGTGGCATGCCGCGACTCCCGACGGCGCTGATCCTCGGCGTCGTCGCCGCGTGGACCAGCCCCGCCGTCGGCTGTCCGTTCTGCGGTGCGGTCGGCGAGTCGCTCGCCATGCGGCGCGACGCCGCCGCGGTGTTCGCCGTGGGCGAGTCCGCGGGGCCGGCGACTCCCGACCCGGATGGCCGACTCTGCCAGCCCTTCCGCATCGACCAGACGATCCGCGGGACGGCGACGGCCGGTGGCACGGTCCGGGCGCGGGTGGACGGCCCGCTGGAGGGAACGGCCCTGCTCTTCGGCACCGGCATGGCAGCCACGCCCGAGTGGTCGGCCGTCGCGGCCAACGAGGCGCTGCTCGGCTACGTCATCGCCGCGCCGCCGACGGCCGCTGCCGCACCGGAGCGGCTCCGCTGGTTCGCCCGCCGGCTCGAGCATCCGGAGCCGGCGATCGCGGCGGACGCCTTCACGGAATACGGCCTCGCCCCGTTCGACGCGGTCCGCGAGTCCGCCGACGCCTTCGATCCGGCGGCGCTGGCAGCCTGGCTGGATGAGCCGGGGATTGACGAGCGTCGGCGCGGATTCTACGGGCTGGCCGCGGGGGTCGTCGCGGCCCGACAGGCTGACCCCGCGATGCGGCGGCGGCTGCTCGCCGCGCTCCACGCGGCGCTCGACGCGCCCCGCAACGATTTTCGGGCTGGATTCGACGGCCTGCTCGCCGGCTTGCTCGTCGCCGAGGGCGCGTCCGGCCTCGACCGGATCGCCGATCGCGGCCTGTTCCGACCGGACGCCAGCGCCCTCGATCAGCGGCATCTCCTCGCGGCCCTCCGCTTCGCCACCGAAAGCCTGACGACGACGGTCCCGCGCGACCGGATCGTGGCGGCGACGGCGAGGCTCATTCACTTCCCCGGCGTCGCCGCCGATGCCGTGGTCGATCTCGCGCGGCTGCAGGCCTGGGAGAGCGTGGGCGAGGTGGCCGACCTGTGGACCACGGTCGGCCGCGATGATCCGCTCGTGCGCCGGGCCGTCGCCGGCTATCTGGCCGCCTGCCCGTTGCCGGAGGCCCGCCGAAGACTCGACGCCCTGCGGGCCGCCGACCCGGTCCGGCTCGAGGCGGCGCTCGAGTCGGCTCGATCGCCGTTCGCCCGCCCGTAAGCCTGCGGATGGATCGAGGCCACGCATCGCCCGGTCACGGGGATCAGGGCGCCGCCGACGGGGGCGGGATGAGTTCGGGTGGCACGGTTTCCCGGCCCGGCGGTACGGCGGGAGTCGATGGTTCGGGGCTGGTCTTCGGGGGCGCCTCACGCGTGGCCGGATCGCGCGGGGGCAGTTGCTGCGGCCGCGCATCCGCCCCCAGCGACTCGAAATTCTGCGTGATCGCGCCCCGGCTGAAGACGCCGGGCCGCGAATGGCCGTAGTCGAGATACAGGCTGGCATCGCGTTGCCGGGCCCGCCGGTGGGCGTCGAAATACGCCTTGCCCGGCCACGGCCCCTCGGCGAGGAACACGCCGTTGTATTCGAGCAGCGAACCCTTGCGGTAATGGAGTTGCGAGATCGACCGGCTGTAGTCCACCAGCGACCGGGCGTAGGAACTCTCGGCCTCCGCTCGGCGCCGTTGTGCGTCGAGGAGTTGATCGAGCGTGACGGTGCCGGCGTCGTAGGCGGCCTGGACCGCCTCCACCTGCCGCTCGGCCGCCACCCGCCGGTTGAAGTTGGTCTGCGACAGGGCGAAGTTGGTGTCCACGTTGCGCACGGCCTCGACGAGGGCGTGGGAAACCTCGAGTTCCTCGTCCTGGAGCCGGGCCCGCTCCCGGGCCAGCTGCAACTGGAAATTGCGCACGGTCGACAGTTCCCGGCGGAAGCCGAGCGGCATGAGGAACTGCGCCTGG
>RFUD01000340.1 GCA_009923125.1 Planctomycetia bacterium | reverse complement strand
ACGGGATGGTGCTGCGCGGCTTCGCGGCCAAGCCCGCCCTGCCGAGCTACGCCGAGCTCTACGGCCTGCGGGCGGCGGCGATCGCCGTCTACCCGATGTACAAGGGGCTGGCCCGTCTCGCCGGCATGACGCTCGTCGGCCAGCCGCAGTCGCTCGACGAGCAGATCGCCGAACTCGCCCGCCACTGGGAGCAGTTCGATTTCTTCTTCCTGCACTTCAAGTACACCGATTCGACGGGCGAAGACGGCAATTTCGCCGCGAAGGTCGGGCGGATCGAGGAACTCGATCGGGCCCTGCCGGGCATCGAGCGTCTGGGACCGGACGTCCTGATCGTCACCGGAGACCACTCGACGCCGAGTCGGCTGAAGAGCCACTCGTGGCACCCCGTTCCGACGCTGCTGGTGGCCGACTCATGCCGTCCGGATGGTTTGGCGGCTTTTTCGGAACGTGAGTGCCTGCGCGGGGGCTTCGGGCTGTTTCCCGCGAAGCACCTGATGCTGCTGGCGATGGCGCACGCCGGCCGACTGGGCAAATTCGGCGCGTAGCAGCATCGCTGGGGCGTTTCGCCCCACGGGGATGGTCATTGGCGACCGGGGGGTGGGGCGATTCGCCCCACCCCCCGGCGTGTTTTCCGGACCGCTGGTCAGGGTCGTGCCGTCCGTGCGGCTTGGATCGGGAAAAAGTTTTTCATGGAATGCACGGCCCCCACGCCGTTTCCGCGGCATCGTTCCCAGCCGCAACGCCCGTCCGGTCGCTTTGGCACGACGTATGCATTTCCGAACGCAGACGGGCCGCTGAGCGGCGGTCCGATTCGTCACGTCTCCGATCGAGGGAGTTTGTCCATGAAGGTTTCGAGCGCTACGCACGCCGCGGTGGCCACTGGCCGCTGGTCGCTGACGCGTGCCGACATCGTGCTGTGCATGCTGCCGGTCGCTTTGTTTCTGTCGATCGTGTCGCTGGTCTGAAGGCCGGCGGTCGGAACGGAATGGGGGATCCTTGGGGATTCTTGGGAAAGGGAGTGTTCCATGGCAATGTCGCGTGCATCGTTTCTGACGCGTGCTGCTGACGCGTTTTCCTCGTTCGCCGTCACGGTCGCGTTGGCGGTGCTCACGATCCTCGCCCTGGCGATCGGTTCGATGCGGGATGGCCGGGCGGAGCCGAACGCCGGCCTGATGCTGCAGCAGTCGAATGTCGAGGAATGGAAGGGCGAATGGCACGGCGCGGCGGACGTGGCCGGCCGGTCGCTCCCGGAGCGTCCATGGAACGACGCCCAGCCGGTGATCATGTCGCGGCGGCCGTTGCAGTCGCGCGGGTGGGTCCGGACCGCGGGAACGTCGCCCACGCAGCAATGGATGGGGATGTCGAAACTCGCGTTTCCGCTGCTCGTCGGGGATCTGTCCGCGGGCCGCTCCCCTGGCCCGCTCGATGTGATGCGGGGACAGCCGGTGGGCACGCGGTGACCGTCCTGACGGGCTGAACGATTCAAGGTTTTTTGCAGGATCGACCGCACTCGAGACGCACAAGCCACGTACCAGACTTCCGAGACTTCCGAGAACGAGGCGACCATGACGCACATGAAACGCACCGAGAATGACGCCGATTCGCAGGGCATGACGAGCGACGTGTTGCTCGTCCGGCCGGGCAGCGTCGGGATCCCGTCCCTGCAGGACCTGGGGATCAGCGAGATCGTGATCGTCGATCCCGCCTGCGACCGCTACCCCGACTTCGTGCAGGTGGCCCGGTCCGGAGAGGTCGGGCTGCACTTCTGCAGCGACGGCCGGTCGGCCGTGCGGATGGCGCGGCGATTTCGCGCGGACGTGTGGCTCGTGAACACCGAACTGACGGACATGTCGGGCTTCGATCTCCTGGAGATGCTGCTCCCGCACGTCACGCACGGCGACGTCGATCCGATGCTGTCGGGAGCCCCCATCTCGCTCGACAGGCTCGGCGAGGGCGCCCGGTCGGCGATCTTCATGGTCACCGACGAGTACCGGGTCGAGGACGAGCAGCGGACGCTGTTGGCGGGGGTCGCCGGATACCTCGTGAGGCCGATCACGCTCGACGTCATCCGGGCGACCCGTGATCCGGCGTTCGTGACGACCGAGCATGCTTGAAGGCTGCGGGATGCGGTGAGGCCCGGCGACACGCCACACGGAAGGACATGACATGAATCCGAGGCAGCATGTGACGCAGGCGGACGAAGGGCGATTCGGCGTCGCCCCGCACCATGTGCCGACGGTGGTGGTCGTCGATCCGGACTTCGAGGCGTACAAGCCCCTGGCCGCGAGCGCCCGCATGGGCAGGCTGAAGCTTTACTTCCGCTCGAGCGCCGCGGACGCGATGAAACTCGCCCGCCGGCTGAAGGTCGATGCGTGGCTCGTGGCGCCCGACCTGGACGACTCCGCGGGGAGCGATTTCATCGCCCTGCTCGAGAACATCGTCGCCGACCCGCAGTTGGCCGTCGTCGGCAGCGGGGCGATCGGCCAGGCGGCGACGCTCTCTCCACCGATCTCCTTTGACGACCTCGAGCGGCTCATCGGCCTGCCGGCAGAGGCCCGGAGTGTCGTCGTGCCGACCGAGTCGGCAGCCCGGTCGCTCGTCACTTTGCCGGTGGGTGTGACTGCCGCGGCGGTGGCGATTGCCGTGCTGATGCTCAGCTGATGGGCCGGCCGACGCCACGAAGGGTGGCCGCGGTCATGGTGGTCATGCTGGTCATGGTCGCCCTCACCGTCCCGGCGTCGGCCCGGGCCCAGAATGACTGGCAGTATCCCGATCCGTACTTCGGCATCCTGGAGATCGAGAAGTCGCGCTCCGCCGCGCCCGCGGCGGCATCCAGCCACGACCGGCAGCGGTCCCCGCCTTCGGACGGCTCGCCCCGGCGGGCCGACGCGGTCCGCCGGCCGTTCGCGG
>RFUD01000339.1 GCA_009923125.1 Planctomycetia bacterium | reverse complement strand
GTCTATGAAACGATCGAGTGGTTGTCGTGGAACCGGATCTGCTCCATCAAGGACGGCGGGGTGATCAACGCATGGTGAGGTTCCAACGCATGATGATGCGGTATCCAGCAGCGGTACTCGTGCTGTCGATGGCGACGATGATCGTGGGCTGCGGCAAGAAAGTGCCGAGTTACAAGGACCGGATCGGCACGATCGATCCAGCTACCGCCCCTGTCGACCCTGTCGACAAGCCGCCTCCGCCGAGTCCGGAGCGGTGACCATCCGCAGCCGGCTGGATGCAAGTGGAATGATGCGGATCGCGGCTGGCATCCTGCTCGCGATGTGTGCGGCATGCACCCTGGGCGGCTCGCCGATCGCAGAACAACGCTCGCCGATCACTGAGTTTTACGTCGATCCGGTGCGGATCGTATGGCGAAGCGAACAGGGCGTCGGCGACACACGGACGCTCCTCGCCCCGCATCCCGGCCAGCCCGTGCTTGCGGCCCCGCTGCCTCCATGCGTCATCGAGACCGGCGCCGATTCGCCCGGCGGGCTGCTCCTCGACTTCGGCCGTGAGATCCCCGCTGGCTCCCGACAAGGAACCCGTGCGGGCGCGGATCCGGCTCGGCGAGTCGGCCAGCGAGGCGATGGCCGACCTCGGCGGCACACAAAACGCCGGCAACGATCACGCCGTGCGCGACCAGGTGGTGACGCTCCCGTGGCTGGGCACGCAGACGATCGGCCCGAGCGGCTTCCGGTTCGTGCGAATCGACGCCGTCGACCCGGGCCGCCCGATCCGGCTCACCCAGGTGCGGGCCGTGCTCGGCGTCCGCGACGTGCCCCGGATCGGCTCGTTCCGCTGTTCCGACGAGCGGCTCAACCGGATCTGGGAGGTGGGGGCCGACACGGTCCACCTCTGCATGCAGGACTACCTCTGGGATGGCATCAAGCGCGATCGGCTCGTGTGGATCGGCGACATGCACCCGGAAGTGAGCACGATCAACGCCGTGTTCGGCTTCAACGAGGTGGTGCCGGCATCGCTCGACCTCACGCGAGACGTCACGCCCGTGACGAAGTGGATGAACGGCATCTCCAGCTATTCGATGTGGTGGGTGCTGATCCACGAGGAGATGTGGCGGCACCACGGCGACCGCCGCGCCCTCGAGGCCCAGAAGCCGTATCTGACCGCGCTCCTCGAGCGGCTGGTGAACCTCGTCGGCCCCGACGGCCGTGAGAAGATCGACGGCATGCGGTTCCTCGACTGGCCGAGCTCACCCAACAAGGAGGGCGTGACGGCAGGCCTGCAGGCGCTGCTCGTGATGACGCTCGACGCCGGCGCGCGGTTGATGACCGAGCTCGGGGACGACCGGGTGGCTGGCGTCTGCCGGTCGGCCGCCGACCAGGCGCGGAAGGTGGCGCCTGATCCGAACGGCTCGAAATCCGGGGCCGCGCTCCTTGCGCTCGCCGGCATGCGCGATGCGGCCGAGACGGCCGACGCCGTGCTCGTGCCGGGCGGAGCCTCCGGCGTGTCGACCTTCTACGGTTTCTACGTGCTCGAGGCCCTCGCAAAGGCGGGCCGGGAACAGGCCGCGCTCGGCCTGATCCGCAGCTACTGGGGCGGGATGCTCGACCTCGGAGCGACGACGTTCTGGGAGGACTTCGATCTGGCATGGACGGAGAACGCCTCGCGAATCGACGAACTCGTACCGCAAGGCAAGAAGGACATCCACGGCGACTGCGGCGCCTACTGCTACGTGGGATTCCGCCACAGCCTCTGCCACGGCTGGGCGAGCGGGCCGACGGCCTGGCTTTCCCGCCACGTGCTGGGCGTGTCGCCGGCGGCCCCCGGCTTCACGAAGGCGCGGATCGCACCCGCACTCGGCGACCTCGCGTGGGCGGAGGGCACGTATCCCACGCCGAAGGGACCGATCCGCGTGCGGCACGAAAAGCTGCCGGACGGCTCGCTGCGCTCGTGGGTGACCGCGCCGGCGGAGGTTGCAATCCAGGCGGTGGGCACGACGCTGGTGACCGGTAGCGTGGAGCCTTGACCGGGAGCGACGATCTTCCCCGGCTATCGATTCATCCGGAACAACGCCATGACCACCGGCAGAATCAGGCATCCGATGACGGCCAAGGCGATGGTACGACGATCCGACGCAGTCAGCTCGCGCTTTCGCCGCCAGAAGCCCGCGATGACGAAGAACGCCATTGCCAGAATCATGAACGAGGGAAGGAAGTCGTTCATGGTTTCAGCTTTCACGGTTTCCTGAAGTTGGGATTGAACTTCGGGATGACTGCGTCGTTCTCGACCAGATGACGCTGCAGCGAGTCGTTGAGGCGGGAGGCGAGCTCGGGCCTCTCCGTGGCCAGGTTGTGGCGTTCGCCGGGATCCTTGGCGAGGTCGTAGAGTTCGAGCTCATCGGAGCCGTCGTCGGCCCGCGCATAGAAGCGGATGAGCTTGAGGTCGCCCTCGCGGATGGAGGAACCCGCGTAGAAACCGTCCATGACGGCGTCGCGCGGGGTGTTGCCGTGCGGGAAGTGGCAGAAGATGTGCGTGCGTGGAGACGGCCCGCCTGCGAGCGCCGCGGTCTGGTCGAAGCCGTCGGCCTTCTGGCCGGATTGGGGCTTCACGCCGCACGCCCCGAGGATCGTCGGGTAGATGTCGGTGGACTGCATGAGGAAGTCGGCGGTCGTGCCGGGCTTCACTTTGCCAGGCCAGACGACGATGCCGGGCTCGCGCGTACCGCCCTCGTAGACCGAGGCCTTGCCGCTGCGGAAGGGCAGGTTGCTGGTGGCGGGAATCTCGGCGTAGCCTTCGGGGTCGGTCGTTTTGGGCGGGTAGGCGTAGCCGCCGTTGTCGGACCAGAACACGATGAGGGTGTTGTCGGCTTCGCCCGACTCCTCGATGTGCCGCAGGAGGCGGCCCACAGCGTCGTCCATGCTCTTCACCATGGC
>RFUD01000338.1 GCA_009923125.1 Planctomycetia bacterium | reverse complement strand
CGCGCGACTGGCAGTCGGCCGAGCCGTCGAGTCCGGGCCTGCCGCGGCCTTCACCGGCGCCGCGGGCAACGCCTCCGGCGCTCGCGGCTTCAGTTGCGCCCGCCCCAACCATCCCGCCGGCGGCGGTGCCGTTGCCGCCCGCAGCCTCCGCTCGCAACGCGGGAAAAGGACGGACGGCGCTCGGCGTTCGCACGCTGCCGGTCGATCCTTTGGCCCAGGAGCGTTTTCGCCTCACGGAACCGGCGGGGGCGCTCGTGATCGGTGTCGTTCAGGATCTGCCCGCGTCGCGGGCCGGCGTGCCGCCGGGCAGCGTGATCGTCGCGCTCGACAACCAGCCTGTCCGATCGCCGAGCGAACTGACGCGGATCGTCACGTCGGGGCCGGTCGGACGGCCCGTGACGCTGCAGTACATCCTGCCCGGGGGCGAGCAGCGCCGGGCGGAAGTCTCGCTCCAATCGCTCGAAGTGCCACTCGAGCAGGCATTGGTCGCCCCCCAGCCCTGACTGTGACTGTGCCGACTGGGCGGACTGCGGCGGGCAGGCAGTCCCTTGCAACAGCGGCGACTCGGAAATCCACGGAGACCGGACACCGCAGGTCCCAGGTGTGAACGGTGTCGCGGGTCGCTGTGTCGATGGATGTCCGCACAGGGATCGGGAGGAGACATCGGCATGCCAGGGTGGCGGAATGCTGTGATGGCGGCACTGTGCCTCACGGGATCGGTCGTGGCGACCGGCCTCGCCGCAGCGCAGCAGGATTCGTTCATCGCGCAGCCCGGGCAGGTCGGCTCGTTCGAGGCCGCCGATCCGGTTCTCACCGACCCCGTGCAGACGGGGATCATCCCGACGGGCCAGGATTGGTTCGCCTTCGGACAGTCGGATCGCGGCGGCGTGTACGGCTGGCTCGACGGCGGCTTCGTCGGCAACTTCGGCTATCCGCCGAGCAAGTTCAACGGCCCCTACAACGCCGTGGACCGGGCCAACGAGGCGATGGCCAACCAGGTCTATTTCATCGCCGAGCGCACGCTGCCGACCGACGGCACGGCCGGCGTCGGCGCCCGGGCCGACCTGCTCTACGGCGAGGACTTCCTGCTCGCGGAGTCGCTCGGCTGGGAGGTGAACTCCACGGGCGGGGGTTGGAACAGCGGCGAGTTCTACGGCTTGGCGATGCCCCAACTCTACGGCGAGGTCGGCCGTGAAGACCTGTCGCTCAAACTCGGAACGGCCTGGCCTCGCCCTACAGCCAGGCGAACTTCCTCGGCCGGGCCCGCGTCATGAACGCCGACAACTCCGCCGCCACGTCGTTCGCGATCATCACCGGCGACGAGGGCAACGACTTCTCACCATCGTTCCAGCCGCAGCCACCGCTCGTGTCGGCCAACCGGACCCGCTACAGCCTGTTGTGGGAGTATCGCCCCACGGATCGCTGGGAATACGTGTTCCATCAGTGGCTGGGCACCCAGGCCGACGCGCTCGTGGGCGGAGGCACGGCGCTCTGGACCGGCATCGATCAGTATCTCTACTGGGCGGCGAGTGACACCTGGAAGTGGGGCGCCCGCTTCGAGTGGTTTCAGGACACCAACGGCACCCGCGTCGGCCTCAACCGCCCGAGCAATCCCAACCACGTGCCGCTGCCCGGCAACTTCTATTCGCTCACCGTCGGCGCAAACTGGGTGCCGAGCGGCAACTTCCTGATGCGCCCGGCGATCCGCTGGGACTTCTTCGGCGGCCCGTTCGGCCAGCCCCGACTGCCCTACAACGACGGCGCGAGCGCCAGCCAACTGCTGCTCGGCTTCGACGCGATCCAAAAGTTCTGACGGGCCCCGTCCCGCGGAAACCGCTGCCGATTCGTCGGCGGGTTGAATCGGCCTGATCGACGTTGGACAATGCCCACTGTCGCGGCGGGATGCACCACATGGTGGGCATTTCCTGCCGGTGGCTTCGCACTGCCCCTTTCCCCTTCAGGACTCGCGTCGGGATGCACACGATTGTTTCCGGTCTCCCCCGGGCATTCTTCGCCCGCTGGTTTCTGTTCGCGGCCTGCTGCGTCGGCGGGTTCGCCGCCCGCGCCGCCGACCCGGTGTCGCCGCTGGTGCCCACGATCGAGACCGAGGCGGCGGCCACCGTGAAGGCGTTCAATACCGCCGATGCGGCCGCCCTGGGCGGCATGTTCCTCGAGACGGGCGAACTCGTCGATGAACAGGGCAACGTGTTCACGGGACGACCCGAGATCACGGCGCTGTTCCAGCGATTTTTTGGCCGCTTTCCCCAGGCCAAACTCGAGATGGCGGTGACGTCGGTTCGGCCGATCGGCGACGCGATCGCCGTCGAGGAGGGCGAGCGGAGGATCACGGCCGGCACGGATGGCGAGTCGGCCCAGGTGCGGTACATCGCCGTCCGCAGCCGCCAGGGAGACCGCTGGCCGATCGCCTCGTACCGGGAATTCACCGATGAGCCGCTGCCGACGGCGGGCGAGATGCTACGTCCGCTGGCGTGGCTCGTGGGCGACTGGGTGGACGAGGGCCCTGCAGGTCGGACCGCGATGTCGTTCCGCTGGAGCGACGACGGCAACTACCTGCTGGGCGACTATCTGATCACCGCCGATGGTGTGGAATCGAAGAGCACGCAGCGGATCGGCTGGGATGCGGCCGGTGGCACCTATCGCTCGTGGACGTTCGATTCCGACGGTGGCTTCACCGTCGGCGAATGGAACGCGGTCGAAGACGGGTGGGAAGTGGTGTCGGATGCCACGCTCCCCGACGGCACCGTCGGCTCGGCCACGATGAAGATCGTGCCGGAAAACGACGATCGCTTCCTGGTGCGCAGCACCGGCCGGATCGTCGGCGGCAATCCCGAGCCTGACTTCGAACTCACGATCACCCGCAGGCCTCCCGCACAGGGGGCGACTCGATGACCAGTCGTTCGCTGTCGGTGCTGCGGGTC
>RFUD01000337.1 GCA_009923125.1 Planctomycetia bacterium | reverse complement strand
TCGCGTGGTCGAGATCGGCCGCGCGACGAGCGTCGAACTGGTGAAGCAGACCTGACGGAGACGGCGACCCATACCATGGCGAAGCGCACGACGCGGGCCGCACGGCCCGCCGGCAGAACACGACAGACCAAGACCGTCCAGCCGGCGCGTGCCGGCGCGGTCGGCGGGGACGGCCCCGCGGTGGATGCAGGCAGCGGTGAAACAGGAGCGCACAGACAGATGTCGAAGAACGTCGAAGCCCTCGGCATGATCGAGGTGAAGGGGTTCGTCACGCTCGTCGAAGCGGTCGACGCGATGATGAAGGCGGCGAACGTCACCTTCCTGGGATGGGACAAGATCGGCAGCGGACTCGTGACGGCGTTCGTCTCGGGCGACGTGGCCGCGGTGAAGGCGGCGACCGACGCGGGTGCGGCGGCCGGCGGCCGGATCGGTGATGTGGTGAGCGTGCAGGTGATCGCCCGTCCGCACGAGGACATCGGCATCGTCCTGCCCGCCCAGGTCTGACGTTTTTTCATCCCCTCCACTTTTTCCACACAGTTCACACAGAAAGAGCATTCATGAACACGGCAATCGGTCTTCTGGAAACCAAGGGACTCGTGGGCCTCGTCGAGGCCACCGACGCGATGGCCAAGGCGGCCAACGTGAAGATTCTGAAGCGCATCAGCATCGGCAACGCCTACGTGGCGACGGTCGTGCAGGGTGACGTGGGCAGCGTGCGGGCCGCCGTCGAGGCCGGCGCCAACGCGGCCCAGCAGGTCGGCGAACTCGTCGCCAGCCACGTCATCCCGCGTCCGGCCGAGTCGCTCGTCGCCGCGTTTTTCAGCTAGTTTCACGCAGGCACGGCCATCCATGGCCCGGGCCTGCTTGGCAACCCTCCGGTTGCTGGCGTGAAGCGTCGCCTCCAGCGACGCCGTCAAACGACCGGAAACGTGTGGAGCGTTGGATGAAGGTTCTCGTCGCGAATCTCGGGTCCACGAGCTTCAAGTACCGCCTCTTCGACCTGCCTGAAACGGCGGGGTCGACCGGCGGCGAACGGGAGCTTGCGCGCGGAGGCGTCGAACGCATCGGCGCGGCGGAAAGCCGCGTCTATGCCACGGCCGGCGCCACGAAGCTCGAGGCCGTGAGACCGGTGCCCGATCACGCCGTCGCTTTGACGGCGGCGCTCGAGCAGCTGACGGCCGAGGGTGGCCCCCTGAAGCGTGTCGAGGAGGTGGCGGCGGTGGGCTTCAAGGCGGTGCACGGAGGCCGCGTGAGCGGTGTCGTGCGGGTCGGCCCGGACGTCCTCGCCGCCATGGAGGAGATGGCGGCGGTGGCCCCGGCGCACAACCCGCCCTACGTGAAGGCGATGCGGCTCCTCGGGGAACGGCTCCCCGACGTGCCGCTGGTGGCCGCGTTCGAGACCGGATTCCACGCCACGATCCCCGACCGCAACGCGCTCTACGCGGTGCCGACGGACTGGGTGGAGAAGCATCTCGTGCGGCGCTGGGGCTTCCACGGGGCGAGCCATCGGTTCGTGGCGACCCGGGTGACGGACCTCGTGGCGGCCAAGCAGCCGCTGCGGGTGATCTCCTGCCATCTCGGTGGCTCGAGCAGCGTGTGCTGGATCCGGGATGGCAAGAGCGTCGGCACGTCGATGGGCATGAGCCCGCAGTCGGGCCTGCCCCAAAACAACCGGGCCGGCGACTTCGATCCGTTCGCGCTCCTGCACGTCGCCAAGCAGACGGGCAAGGGATTCGAGGAATTGCTCGTCGAGCTGTCCGGACGAGCGGGGCTCGCCGGAATGTCGGGCACGTCGGGCGACATGCGGGATCTCGAAGAGGCGGCCGCGGCCGGCAGCCGCCGGGCCCAGACGGCGATCGACGTCTACGTGGCGTCGATCCGGCACTGGCTCGGGGCGGGGATCGTGGAGCTCGGCGGGCTCGATTGCATCGCGTTCGCCGGGGGCATCGGGGAAAACTCGCCGCTCACCCGGGCGGCGGTGCTCGCGGGGCTCGACGACCTCGGGATCGCGATCGACGCCTCGGCGAACGACGCCAGGGGGACGGGCGAACGCGAGATCGGCGCCCCGACGGCCCGCGTGAAGGTGTGGGTGATTCCCACGAACGAAGAGCTGATCGTGGCCCGGCAGACCCGCGATCTGCTGGCCGGCGGACCCGCAACAGGCATGCACCCTGAAAGGAACGGTGGCTGATGTTCGTCGCCCTGGTGACCGGATCGGTCGTGGCCACGCAGAAGACCGAGTCGATGACCGGCCACAAGATGCTCGTGGTCGAACCCTACCGTCTCGATGACAAGCAGCGCGACCGGCTCGTCCCGACCGGCCGCACCTTCGTCGCCGTCGACACGCTCGGCGCCGGCGAAGGGCAGTTCGTCCTCGTCACGCAGGGCTCGAGCGCCCGGCTCACGCCCGAAACCAAGTCCCTGCCGATCGACGCCGTGATCATCGGCCTCGTCGACACGGTCCGCATCGAAGGCAAAGAAGTTTTCAACCGGAAGTAACACTCAAAAACCAATGTCCACCACCACGCCCGACATCGCGTCCATCGTCCGCCAAGTCATCGCCGAGCTCGCCGCCGGCGCGCCGCAGTCACGCAACGGCCACGCCGGATCGATGGCGGCGCAGCCGTCCACGGCATCCGGCCCGCATGGAGCCTCCTCCCTCACCGGCGCTCACGGCGTTTTCGGCGGCGTGGACGAGGCCGTCCGCGGCGCGCAGGAGGCCTTCGAGCAGCTGGAAAGGCTGGGCGTCGAGGGCCGTAAGAAGGCGATCGCCCACATCCGGCGGATCGCCATCGACGACGCCGAGGAACTCGGCCAGATGGAGTTCGAGGAAACCAGGATCGGCCGCCTCGACCACAAGATCGAGAAGCTCAAGGTGCTCGGCGAGAAGGTGCCGGGCGTGGAGTTCATGACGAGCGAGGTGTTCAGCGGCGACCACGGCCTGGCCGTGAT
>RFUD01000336.1 GCA_009923125.1 Planctomycetia bacterium | reverse complement strand
CTCCATCCGCGGATGGAGGATCAGGGTGGTTCGATGGCTCCAAAGTGTCGTCTCCCGCGACGGTGAGGCAGTGCCCGGCGCATGACCGAAACCGACGGCTTTTCAGCCGCGCAAACCACGCCGCTCACCCATGCTCAACGCGTCGCTGGCGGACTTTGACGGCGGTTTGCAGGCCCACGCGAGCGGACGTATTCTCCATGGAGCGGTGTTTATCGAACAAGGTCGTTCGGCCGTCTCGCCCGCCCACTGGGAAAACCGCCCGATGAAAACCCTCCGCTGCCTCGCCTCCGCCGTCGGCCTCGTTCTGCTGCTCCTGGCCGCCGATGATGCGGCGGCGCAGGTCGTCGTGTATCGCCCGGTCGTGCCGATGTTCGCGCCGGCGGCCGGGCCCTACGTCGCCAACTACACGCCCGCCGGCAACTACGCCGCCGTGACCGCCTACAGCCCGCCGGTGTTCGAAACGGCCGCGATGCCCGTCGCGGCGCCGATGGTCGCGGAGGTCGCGGCGCCCGTCGCGGTGACCAGTTACTACGCGCCGACGTATGTCGCGCCCACCTACGCCGCCCCGGCGGCCGTGGCCACGACGGCGTTCTACGCCCCGGCGGCGCCGGTCGTCGCCGCTGCACCCGTGGTCGCGGCCGCTCCCGTCACGACCTACTACGCGCCGGCGGCGGTGGCGGTGCCCCTCTATCGCCGCGGCCTGTTCGGCGGCTACCGGCCGGTGCGGACGGCCTACTACCCGTTTTATTGAAGGCGCTGATGGCGTGTCCCGGACGCGTGCCAACGGCCCGTTCCGAGCGGCCTTCCCGGCGTCGCGCCCGTTGACCGCCCCCGTGTGCTTCCTATAGTACGGCGACGGAAAACAGGACGTTGCGGTGGCGACGACGGCATCGGTCGTCGGCATCCGGCCGCGGAAGGGTGCGGATGACGCGTACGGTCAACATCATCGGTGCCGGGCCAGGGGGCCTGGCCAGCGCGATGCTGCTCGCCAACGCGGGCGTGAAGGTGCGTGTGCTGGAGCGACTCGCCGTCCCCGGCGGCCGCACGAGCACGATCTCCACCCCCGAGGGCTTCCGGTTCGACCTCGGGCCCACGTTCTTCCTCTACCCGCGGGTTCTCGAGGAGATCTTTTCCGCCTGTGGTCTCGACCTCCGCGAGGAGGTCGAGATGGTGCGGCTCGACCCGCAGTACCGGCTCGTATTCGGCGCGGGCGGCGAGCTGTTGGCCACTCCGGACGTGGCCCGGATGGAGGCCGAGGTGTCGAAGCTCTCCCCGGCGGATCGCGGGGCCTTCACGCGATTCATGACGGCCAACCGGGAGAAATTCGCGCGGTTCGCGCCGTTTCTGGCGCAGCCGTTCGAGAGCTGGATCGACCTGGCGACGCCGGATCTTCTCAAACTGATGCCGATCCTCAAGCCGTGGAAGAGCCTCGACGCCGAGCTCGGCACGTTCTTCACCGACGAGCGGATCCGCCTGGCGTTCACGTTCCAGTCGAAGTATCTCGGGATGTCGCCGTTCCGCTGCCCCAGCCTGTTCTCGATCCTGTCGTTCCTGGAGTACGAGCACGGTGTCTACCACCCGATCGGCGGCTGCGGCGCCGTGTCGGCGGCGATGGCGCGGATCGCCCAGGACATGGGCGTCGAAATCCACTACTCCGAGCCGGTCGAGGCGCTCGAGTTCGCGGGGCAACGGGTGACGGCGGCGCGGACTCGCAAGGGCGTCTACCCCGCCGACGCCACGGTGCTCAACGCCGACTTCGCCCAGAGCGTGACGCGGCTGGTGCCCGATCGGCTGCGGCGGCGGTGGACCGACCGGAAGATCGCCGCCAAACGGTTCTCCTGCTCGACGTTCATGCTGTACCTCGGCATCGAGGGGCGTTACGACGACGTCGCCCATCACAACATCTACCTGTCGGAGAACTACCGCGAAAACCTCGCCGACATCGAGACCCGGCACGTGCTCGGCGACGACCCGTCGATGTACGTGCAGAACGCCTGCATCACCGATCCCACGCTCGCCCCCCCGGGCACGAGCACGCTGTACCTGCTGATCCCGGTGACGCATCGCCATCCCAACGTGGACTGGCGCCGCGAGGCGCCGCGCTACCGCGAGGTGGCCCTCGACCAGATGGAGCGGATCGGCGTCCGCGGCATCCGTGACCGGATCCGGTACGAGCGGATGGTGACGCCCGACGACTGGCAGGAGGAGTTCGAAATCTACCGGGGCGCCACGTTCAATCTCGCCCACGACCTCGGACAGATGCTCCACATGCGGCCGCACAACCGGTTCGAGGATCTGGACGGCGTGTACCTGGTCGGCGGCGGCACCCATCCGGGCAGCGGACTGCCCGTCATCTATTCGTCGGCCCAGATCACGTCCTCCCTGCTGCTGGACGACCTGGGCATCCACGGCGGCGGGCCGACGGCGAGACCGGCGGGCGACCGCAGGCCCGCCGATGCGGCCGCCACCGTCTGAAACACCCCTCCCACGCATCCGTATCGCAGCCCAGGAAGGCTCCACCGAGAAAGGCTCCCATGATCACCGCCCGCAGGCAGGACACTCGTGACCAGGACAGGGTCGTCGTCGTGGGGGCCGGCCTGGGAGGGCTCGCGGCGGCCTGCACGCTCGCCGCGCGGGGCTATGCAGTCACCCTGTGCGAGCGGAACGCGTGGGCGGGTGGCAAGGCGGCGGTGCTCGCGGAGCAGGGATTCCGATTCGACATGGGGCCGACGATCCTCACGATCCCGGCCGTGCTCAAGCGGATCTACGCCGAGGCCGGACGCGACCTGGAGTCGGCGCTCGACCTCGTGCCGCTGGATCCGCAGTGGCGGAGCTTCTTCACCGACGGCAGCAGGCTCGACCTGGTCGCCGACGTGGCGGAGATGCGGCGGATTCTCGACGGGTACGCCCCCGGCAGCGGATCGGGGGCGGGGTATCAGCGGTTCATGGAACTGG
>RFUD01000335.1 GCA_009923125.1 Planctomycetia bacterium | reverse complement strand
GTGGCTGTTCCTGATGCCGGACGTCGCCCGCCTCGATCTCTGCGCCTCGGCCGCCTGGTTCGTCGCCCTTGCCCTGCCCGCGGCCACGCTCGGCGACGGGCCACATGGCACGCGCGGAGGTCCACGCGGCGTCGAGCGATGGAGAACCGGTCCGCGGCACGAAGCCGATCGCCGCCACCGCCAGCAGTCCCCCCAGCACCACCGCGGCGCTGGCGGGCCCGGGGAGGCCGGCCGGCGCGACGCGGGGCAGGAACGCCGCGAGCGTCGCCGCGGCGAGCGCGGCGATCCACACCGGCGCGTGCCGGGCCTCGATGCGCACCAGCAGCGGCAGCCGCGACAGCATCGACCGGCTCGCCTGCATCGGACCGCCTACGTCCGCGGCCGCACCCGCCCCTGGACGCGGAGCGGCACGCCCAGGATCCGCAAAAACCCTTCGGCGTCGGTCTGGTTGTAGGAACCGCCGCCTTCCATCGAGGCGATCGCGGCGTCGTACAGGCTCTGCGGGCTGGTGCGGCTCCGCACGAGCATGTTGCCCTTGTACAGGCCCAGTTCGACCGTGCCCGTGACCGGCCGCTGGGCCTCGCGGATGAAGGCCAGCAGGGCGTCCATCTTCGCGCAGTACCAGAAGCCGTAATACACCATCTCGGCCACCTCCGGCGAGAGCCGGTCACGCAGGTGCACGAGGTCGCGGTCGAGCGTCATCTGCTCGACGAGCCGGTGGGCCTCGTACAGGATCGTCATCCCGGGGGCCTCGTACACGCCGCGGCTCTTCATGCCGACGAGCCTGTTTTCCACGATGTCGGTGCGACCGATGCCGTTGCGGCCGCCGATCGCATTGAGCGCGAGCACGATCTCGTGGGGCGGGAGCGTCTCGCCGTTCACCCGGACGGGCACGCCGTGCTGGAATTCGACCGTGACCGTCTCGGGCGTGTCGGGGGCGGCCTGCGGCGACACCGTCATGCCGAACTCCACGAGGCCGAGGCCGTCGGTGGTCAGTTCTTCGAGCAGGCCCGCCTCGTAGCTCGTGTGCAGGCAATTTTCGTCGGAACTGTACGGCTTGCCCTTCGAGGCCTTCACCGGGATGTTCTTCCGCTCGCAGAACTCGATCAGTTCGTGGCGGCCGGGGAACCGTTCGCGGAACGCCGCGATCCGCCAGGGGGCGAGCACGGTGATGGCCGGATCGAGCGCCTCGGCGGCGAGTTGGAACCGGCACTGGTCGTTCCCCTTGCCGGTGGCGCCGTGGGCGTAGACCGTGGCTCCCTCGCGGTGGGCGATCTCGACGCACACCTTGCTGATCAGCGGCCGCGCGATCGACGTGCCGAGGAGATACGTGCCCTCGTAGCGGGCCTGCCACTGGAGCGTGGGGAACGCGAAGTCGCGGCACAGTTCCTCGCGCACGTCCACGATCAACGCCTCGATGGCGCCGCAGTCGCGGGCCTTCTTGAGGATCGCCTCGCGGTCCTCGCACGGCTGGCCGAGGTCCACGTAGACGGCGACGACGTCGTATCCCTGCTCGATCAGCCAGCCGAGGATCACCGAGGTATCGAGCCCGCCGGAGTAGGCGAGCACGCATTTCTGCTTGGCCATCATTGCCCTCTCATTGCCCTGTGTTCGGACTTCGCGATCAGACTTCGTGCACCAGCGCCATATTGTGGCCGCCCGTTCCGAAGCCGGAACCCGCCACCAGTAAAATCCGGTCGCCACGCTGGAGCCGCCCTTCGCGGAGCCCCCAGGCGGTGACGTGCTCGAGCAGGGCGTTCGTGTCGGGAGTGGCTGCGTAGGCCAGCGGCGTCACGCCCCAGTACAGGGCCATCTGCCGCAGGGCGGCCGGGTCGTCGGACAGGCCGACCGTGGGCACCGCCCCGCGACGCTTCGAGCGGGCGATCGCCGTGACGCCGCTGCGGCTGGCGACGACGAACAGTTTCGCGTCGAGCTCGCCCGCGATCCGGCTGGCGCCGTCCACGACGGCCTGAGTGATCGGGTGCAGCCCCTCGACCAGGAACTCGGGCGCCGGCAGGAACTCCTGCACCGGGACGCCCGCCGAGCCGCGGGCCGCCTGGAACCGCCCCTCGAGGTAGTGCCAGCGGTCGGCCAGATACTGCCGCTCGGTCTCGCGGGCGATACGGCGCATCATCTTCACGACCTCCACCGGGTGGTCGCCGATCGCCGTCTCGCCCGACAGCATGCAGGCGTCGGCGCCGTCGAGGATCGCGTTGGCCACGTCGGTGGCCTCGGCCCGCGTGGGCCGACGGGCGTGCTGCATACTGTCGAGCATCTGCGTCGCCACGATGACCGGCCGCTGATACCGCTGGCAGGTGCGGATGATCAGCTTCTGCACCATCGGCACACCCGCCACGTCGATCTCCACGCCGAGGTCGCCCCGCGCCACCATCACCGCGTCGGCCGCATCGACGATCGAGTCGAGGTTGTCGATCGCCTCCCGCTTCTCGATCTTGGCCACCACGCGGGCGGCGCTGCCCCGCGTGCGCAGCAGCTCCCTGAGCAGCTTCACCTCGACGGCCGAGCGCACGAACGACAGGCTCACGAAGTCGACGCCCGCGCCGGCGGCCCACTCGGCGTGCTGCCAGTCGGCCGCGCTCATCGCCGGCACGGAGAGCTTCACGCCGGGCAGGTTCACCCCTTGGCGGCTGCGCACGATGCCACCCTGCACGACGCGGCAGCGGGCGGCATGGGCGTTTTTCTCCTCGACGACCACGCTGATCGTGCCGTCGGTGAGCATCACGGAGTCGCCCACGGCGAGCTCGTCGATCAGCGGGGCGTAGGTCGTCGTGAACTCGTCCGGCGCCCGGCTCTCGGTGCCGCGCACGAACTTCACGTGGGCTCCCTCGACACACTCCACCGCCCCGCCGGGCAGCTCGCCGAGCCGCGGGCCGCCTGGAACCGCCCCTCGAGGTAGTGCCAGCGGTCGGCCAGATACTGCCGCTCGGTCTCGCGG
>RFUD01000334.1 GCA_009923125.1 Planctomycetia bacterium | reverse complement strand
GCAGACCTCGGCGAAGTGCGAGTTCTCCGACAGGAATCCGTAGCCGGGGTGGATCGCCTGCACGTTGCCGATCTCGGCGGCGCTGATCACGCGGTCGATCCGCAGGTAGCTGTCGGCGCTCCTGGCCGACCCGACGCAGATCGCCTCGTCGGCCAGTTCCAGGTAGGGTGCGCCCCGGTCGGCCTCGCTGTAGATCGCGACCGTCTCGACGCCGAGTTCCCGGCAGGCGCGGATCACGCGCAGGGCGATCTCGCCGCGGTTGGCAATCAGGATCCGTTTGAACATGGGTGCGGAAAGGCCGTCTGGGCCGCCCTCGGGAACGGGGCTCAGGCCCCCGGGTCGACCTTGATCAGCGGTTGCCCGAACTCGACCGGGGCACCGTTCTCGACCAGGATCGCCACCACCTGGCCGGAAACACCGGCGGGAATCTCGTTGAACACCTTCATCGCCTCGACGATGCACACGGTCTTGTCGGGGCCGATCCGGTCGCCCACCTTCACGAACGGAGCGGCGTCCGGACCGCTCGCCCGATAGAACGTGCCCACCATCGGGCTCTTCACGACGAGCATCCGGGCGTCGGCGGCTGATTCCGTGGCCGGCGGGGTTTCGGAGGACGCCGCCGGACGAGCCGCGGGCTTCGCCGACGGGGCGGCCATCGCCACCACCTCGCCGCCGCGCTTGATCCTGACGCCGTGATCCCCCTGCTTGAGGTCGATCTCGGCGAGGTCGTGCTCCTCCATCAGCTCGATGAGCTGTCGCACCTTCTTCACGTCGAACAGATCGACCGTCTTTTTCGCGGCACTCATGGGGGAGGGGCGTTCCTTTCCGGCGGAAATCCTCGAATTTCGCGGCGAAGGTAGCCCGCGTGGAGCGTTTCAGTCAAGGTAAAGGGGCCTCGTCCGGCCATGCGTGGCGTGAATTCGCGACTGAGGCGGCGGTTTTGCGCACATTCGGAGTGGACGATGGAGTCACCGGCGAGCGACGAGATTCCTCCAGGGCTGCCACGGCTCGAGCGTCGCGCCCGCGACACGAGCAAGCGGGACTACGGCCGCGTGCTCGTGGTCGGTGGCTCCTCCGGGATGGCGGGCGCTCCCGCGTTGGCGGGGATGGCCGCGCTCCGCGCCGGCGCCGGGCTCGTCGAGGTGGTCGTGCCCGCGAGCGTGGTGGCGATCGCGGCGGGATTCGATCCCTGCGTGATGACGCACGGCCTGCCTGCGGACGATGAAGGCGGGTTCGCCATGGCCGCCACCGACGCGATCCTCGAGCGGGCCGGCCGGGCCGATGTCGTGGCGGTCGGGCCGGGGCTGGGCCGTTCGCATGCCGCCGGCGTGCTCACGGCGCGGCTGTGGTCCGACGTGCCGCGGCCCGCCGTGTTCGATGCCGACGCGCTGTGGGCACTCTCCCGCCTCGACCGGGCCACGCTCGCGCGACATGCCGGGCCGCGGATCCTGACGCCGCACGTCGGCGAGCTGCTGCGATTCATCGGCCGCGATGGTGGCCTCGGACGGGCCGCCCTGGAGGAGGCCGCGGCCACGCTGGCGGCGGATATCGACGCCGTGGTCGTGCTCAAGGGGCCGGATACGCTCGTCACCGACGGGCGTCGCCAGGGGCACAACGCCTCCGGCAATCCGGGCATGGCGACGGCGGGCTGCGGCGACGTGCTCACCGGCGTCGCGGCCGCGCTCTTCTGCCAGCCGCTGGCGGCCGGCCGGGCCGAGCCCTGGGACGTGGCGCGGCTCGCCGTCTGGGTGCATGGCCGGGCGGGGGACGTGGCGGCCGCCCGGGTGGGCGAGGTCTCGCTCGTCGCCACCGACGTCGTGGCCGGGCTGCCGGCCGCCATCAGCGCCGCCGTCGCGCGGCGAGTTCCGCCATCCGCGTGACCTCGACGACGCCGTCGTCGCGGGCCACCCACAGCCGCCGCCGCGGGGCGGTGGCGATGCGGTGGCCGCCGGTGAACGAGCCGAAGGCGGGGAGCACGACCGCACCCGGATCGGCCACGAAGCAGCGTTCCACGAGCCGGTCACCCCCCGGCGCGGTGATCGCGACCGTGGGATGCAGATGGCCGGCCACCACGGTGCGGTCGCCCGCGGACTCGTCGCGCGGGCTCGCCGGCTCGTGCACGAAGCGAAACGGCGGCTCGTCGAGCGCGGCGACGCAGGCGTCGATCCCCAGCCGCTCCGCCAGCCTTGCCGCGTCGGTGGCCAGACCGCGGTCGTGGTTGCCGAGCACGAGCACGATCTCGGCCGCGATCTGCTTCCGGCAGTCGCGAAACTCCGCCCACACCGCGTCGGTGCAGCCGCCCTTCGCGTGGAGCAGGTCGCCGAGCACCACGACCCGCCGGGCCGCATGCGTTGCCGCGAGCCGCACGAGCCGGTCGAGATCGCGCTGCGCGGTCCCCTCCGGCACCGGGATTCCGGCCCGGCGAAACGTGGCCGCCTTGCCGAGGTGCACGTCGGCGACGAGCAGCGTGGCGGTGGCCGGCACGAAGGCCGCACGGCCGGCGAGCAGCACGAGATCGCCGTCCGCCGCGGTGCCGACGCGCACGTCCTGGATGGCGTCCATGTCATTCATGGCGTTGACGGCGTTGACGGCGTCCTGGCCGACTCTCCGTCGGCCGCCCGTTCGAGTTCCCGCGCCATCTCGGTGATCCGTTCGAGCCAGCCCTGCGTCGTCAGCCGCGACTGGATCTGCTCGGCCCAGATCGGAAACGCCAGCGGTGAGAGCCGCGGTGGGTCGCTGATCACGATCTCCGCGGTCGCGATCCGCTCGAGGGCGGCCGACAGCCGGCGAAACTCGAACTGCTGCTCCAGCACCTCGCGGCGGGCCTGGGCGAGGAGCATGTTGTCGGCGTCGTGCTCCTGGAGCACGTCGAAGATCAGCCCGGCCGAGGCCTGCGTCTGCCGCTGCGACCGGCCGCCCCCCGCGACGAGACCGGCGACGCGGGCGATCTCGCGGAAGTGACGCTTCGCG
>RFUD01000333.1 GCA_009923125.1 Planctomycetia bacterium | reverse complement strand
TGGTCGACTTTTAACGTGGCCAGCCGACCAACCACGACACGCAATCTGAACCTCTTGCCATCCGGTCGAAACCGGTACGCCCCCGTATGGTGCATCGCACGATCGGAATCCGGCGTCGGAGGCGGACGTGTCCCGAACCACGGTGGCCACGGGAGACACAGTCCGACCGACCCTGCCATTGTAGGAAACTTCACGGGGTGTATCGGTCGTGGCGTGGCCGGGGCTGAATTTTCAGGGTTGGAGGCCCTCCGCAGGGCGACCGACAGCCGGTGGCGCGGGGATACTTCCAGTGTTCCGGCGGGTGCCGGCCTCTCCCTCCCCTCCGATTTGACGCCCCTTCCATGGCCTCCGTACGCTTCGTCATGTCGTCCACCCCTTCCCGTCCGGCCCCCGCTTCGGCCCGTGGAACCCTGATCATGGTCGCCTCGAGTTCGGCCAGGCATCTGGCCCGCGCCCTCCTCGCCGTGGCCGCGCTCGCGGCTCCCTCGCATGGCGTCCACGCCCAGGAGTGGGCCACGAAGATGTTCTCCGCCACGAGTCACAACTTCGGCACCGTGGCGAAGGGCTCGAAAACGGAATTCCGGTTCACGTTCCGCAACCTCTACAAAGAGGACCTGCACGTCGTGGGGGTGCGCACGAGCTGTGGCTGCACCTCGCCCGAGATCACCAAACGCGACCTCAAGACGCACGAGACCAGCGACGTCATCGCCAAGTTCAACACGCGGACGTTCCTCGGCCAGCACGGCGCCACGCTCACCGTGACGTTCGACAAGCCGTTCTACGCCGAGGTGCAACTTCGCGTCGCGGGCAACATCCGGGGCGACGTGACGTTCGACCCGCCCTTCGTCGACCTCGGCAACGTCGATCTGGGCAAGGGTGCCGCACGGAGCGTCCGCGTGACCCACGTCGGGGCGACGCCGTGGGAGATCAAGGACGTGCGGAGCGTGAATCCCAACTTCGAGGTCCAACTCTCGAAACCCACGCACACCGGCAGCCAGTCGATCTATGACCTGAGCCTCAAGCTCAAGCCGGAGACGCCGGCCGGCTACGTGAAGGGACAGTTGATCCTGGTGACGAACGATCCGAAGGCGGCGCAGATCCCGATGGACGTCGAGGGACGTGTCGTGGCGGAAGTGACGGTCAGCCCGCAGCTTCTCGCCCTGGGCTCCGTGCAGCCCGGCCGCGCGGTCACGAAGAACGTGGTCGTGCGGGCGAACCGGCCGTTCTGTGTCACCGGCGTGTCCTGCGCGGACGGCTGCCTGACGTGCCCCACGAAGGAAGCGGCCGCCACGGTGCACGTGCTGCCGGTCACGTTCCAGGCGGGGGAGGCCACGGGAAAGATCGAGCGACAGCTGCGGATCTCAACCGACCTCGGCGAGGGGGCCGTGCCGAGCGTCACGGTCCAGGCGACCGTGGAGGCGATTCCCGAGCCGCAGGCGAGTGCATCGCTGACGCCGGCCAACGGGCCGACCGCGACCCTGCCGTGATCACGCGTGATCACGACAGATCGCGGCATCGTGCCGAATCCGCCTGGGCCGGCCTCGGCCCGCTGGTGTTCACCCTGTCCTCCGGGCCGAATGCCGACTGCAGGCTAGCGTGATTCGAGTGGCACGTAGTCGCGCGGGGCCGGGCCGGAGTAGAGCGAGAGCGGACGGATGAGGCGATTGTCGCCGATCTGCTCGATGATGTGGGCCGTCCACCCGCTCATCCGGGCCACCACGAAGATCGGCGTGAACACCGCCACCGGCAGCCCGAGGGCATGGTAGACCCGCGCGGCCGGCCAATCGAGGTTGGGCTTCAGCTTCTTGCGGGCCAGCATCAGCGATTCGACCCGGTCGGCGAGCTGCTCGATCTTCTCGGCGGCGGCATCACCGCGGGTCATCTCCCGGCACATGGCGCCCAGCAGTTTCGCCCGCACGTCGCCATCCTTGTACACGCGGTGGCCGAAGCCCATCACGACCCGCTTTACGGCGAACTGCTCCTCGAGCCACGCCTCGGCGCGGTCGGCCGAACCGATCGCGGCCAGCACCTCGAGCACCTGCTCGTTGGCCCCGCCGTGGAGCGGACCCTTGAGGGCCCCGATCGCCCCCGTGATGCCGGAGTGCATGTCGGACCCGGTGGAGACGATCGTGCGGGCCGTGAATGTGGAGGCGTTGAACTCGTGCTCCGCGTAGAGCACGAGCGTGGTGCCGAAGACCGCGGCGTGCTCGGCGAGGGGCGTGCGGCCCGTGAGCCGGTGGAGCAGTGCGGAGGCGATCGGGCCATCGGGCCAGGGGCTCACCGGCCGGCCGGCCGCGAGGTCGCACCATGCGGCGAGCACCGCGGGCACCTGCCCGAGCAGCCTCTCGGCCTGCGCGAGCAGCGCGTCACGCGGCCCCGGCAGCACGTCGCGTTCGATCTGCCCGAGCACGCTCACGGCCGTGCGCAGGGCGTCCATCGGCGAAGCCGACGGGCAGGCTGCCGCGAGGCGGGCCAGGGCATCGATCACGGCGGGATCGAGCGTGCGGGCCGCGTCGCTCACCCGGGCGGCGAACGCCTCGCGCTCCGTGCGCGTGGGGAGTTCGCCGTGGAGAAGGAGAAACGCCACTTCCTCGAAGTCGCCGGCGCGGGCGAGCGGTTCGATCGCGTAGCCGCGGTAGCGCAGGTCGCCTTCGAGCGAGCAGATCGCGGTGCGGCCTGCGACGACGCCGGCGAGGCCGCGGGCGAAATCGTCGGACAATGGGGGTGTGTGGGTGGCCATATCGACTCCTCGTTGTACTACAAAGTCAGCGAGGTTTTTCGCCCAAGCCGGCTTCGGGCTCCCCATGTCCCGTCGCCGGACGTTCGCTGCGGGCCTCCAGTCAATCCTGTTCGGCACGGCACTTGCGGTCCTGTGGGGCAAGCGTCTCGCTTGCCGTCCTGTGGGGCAAGCGTCTCGCTTGCCGTCCGACAGGCTCCAGCCTGTCATGCCTTCCCTCAACGCGCCCAACC
>RFUD01000332.1 GCA_009923125.1 Planctomycetia bacterium | reverse complement strand
AGCGCAGGCACATCCGAGTGAGTGAAGCCCAGGATGGGCGCAGCGAACGTCCGGCGAGACGGTACGGGGCTGCCCCGAGCCGGCGCCTCTCTTACGACTTTGGGTGTTTCGGGCGAGACCAGAGCGGGAACCCTGTCCCTACTTGATGCAGTACAACGCCGCCGTCGAGCGGATGAGCAGCGCGTCGTCGGCGACCGCAGGCGTGGCCCAGAAGATTTCGTCGCCGCTTCCGAGCGGGTTTTCGGCGAGCACCTTGAACTCGGGGCCGGCCTGGAGGACGGTCGTGGAGCCTCGCTCGTTCAGGAGATAGATCCGGTCGCCCACCACGAGCGGTGATCCCACGGCCGTGCTGCCGCCCGGGAGCCGCTTGCGGTATTTCTCGACTCCCGCCCGCTTGTCGCAGCAGACGGCGATCTTGTCGAGAAAGTAGAGGTGCTCCCCGACGACGACCGGCGACGGCATGCCGGCGCCGCACTTCGTCTTCGACCACAGCACGGCACCGCCGCTGGTCTGCCCCTTCGCGAGCGAGAGATCCCCCGCGCAGCCGCGGGCGATGGCATACGCCGGCGCCTTGCTGCCGGGGCTCGACGTGCCGAAGTAGATGCCGTCGGCGTCGGCCACGACCGAGCAGGCGAACGAGGTGTCGATGCCCCCAAACCGCCAGCGCTCGGCGCCCGTGTCGAGCGCGTACGCGGTCACCCGTCCCTGGCCGGCGGTGACGACCTCCGGCGTGCCGGCGTTGTCCCACACGATCGGTGTCGCCCACGACGTGCCCTTCGGGCCGGCGGCCTTCCACAGGTCGCGGCCCGTCACGGCGTCGAGGCAGTGCAGCGTGTCGTTTTCCTCGTTGTAAAGCTGGATGAAGAGCCGCGCGGCACCGGTGGCATCCGCGTGGAGCAGTGGCGATGCGCCGGTGCCGAACTGGTTGGTGGTCGGCTGGGCCCCGAACTCGCGACGCCAGCGTTCCGTGCCGTCGTGGTCGAGCGCCACGAGCGTGCCGGTGGCGCCGAAAAACGCGAACACGGTGTCGGCCGTCGCGCACGGCGTCTCCGTGGCGAACGTGTTCGACGCGTGCTTGCCGTACTTCGGCCGGGCGTTGGCGATCGTCTTCGACCACCGGATCGCGCCGGTGCCGCACGCCACCACTGCCATCATCCAAGCGAACCGCATCATGCGTGGCCTCCTTGCCAAGAGCATGCAGCCTAGCAGAAACGCTGCGGCGACAGAAAGCCGATTGGCAGCGCGGTGGTGCCGGTGATCGCGAGGTCGGCGAGCGCCGCGCCCATCACGCTGGCAAACTTGAAGCCGTGGCCGGAGAAGCCTGCCGCGATCGCCACGCGGTCGTGCCGCGGGTGGAGGCCGACCACGAAATGATGGTCGGACGACATCGTGTACAGGCAGACCGCGTGGTCGGCGCGGTGCGTGCCGAGCGTGGGCAGATGGGCCGTGGTGATCGCCTCGATCCGCCGTTGCTCGGCCTCGTCCACGCCGCGGTTGACCGCCAGCGGATCGCCGACCGACTCGCCCCCGGAGTGCTCGGCGACCTTCACGCCACGGTCGTCGAGTGCCGGGAAGCCGTAGAAAAACCCCGTCGGGGCGTCGAACGCGAAGCAGGGCAGGGCTCCGGCTGCGAAGGCGGGCTGCACGCTCTGCGCAGGGCGATACCAGAACAGCGACTTGCGGAGCACGGTGAGCCCGACGGCGGGAAGTTGCAGGAGGCCGGCGGCCCACGGCCCCGGGGTGAGCACGAGCCGGTCGGCCGCGATCTCGCCGCGATCGGTCGTGACGACCACACCGTGCCCATGAGCGCGCCAGTCGCGCACCTGCGCGTCCGTTTCGAGCGTGGCGCCGGCGGCCTCCGCGGCCGCCGCATGGGCGGCGACGCAGTGCTCGACGAACAGGTATCCGGCCTGCCGCTCGTGCACCACGGTCCAGGCCTCGGGCAGCGTGAAGACGGGCCAGCGACGGCCGGCCTCGACCGCCGACAGTCGCTCGACATCGAGGCCATGCCGGGTCGCCGAGGCGAGCGTGCCGGCGATCACGGGCCCAGCGCACGGCCCGGCGGTCAACAGCCCCGACTCCACGAGCAGCCGGCGGCCCGTGCGGGCCTCGAGGTCCCGCCACAGTTCGTAGGCCCGACGCAGCAGCGGCACGTAGTCCGGGTGCTCGAAGTAGGCGAGCCGGATGAGCCGCGTCTGGCCGTGGGAGCTGCCCCGGTCATGGGCGATGGGAAAGCGATCGAGGCCGAGCACGCGGACGCCCCGCGCTGCCAGATGAGCTGCGGCGGCACTGCCGATGCCGCCGAGGCCCACGATGACGACGTCGCATGTTCGCATGGTGTGCGAGCATACTGCGGCCGTGGGGCAAGCGTCCCGCTTGCCAAGCACCGCGGCGACCGAGACGGTCGCCCCACAGAAGGTACGATGCCCGAATGACACGATTTTCCACCGAGTCACTCCGAAATCTCCCGGTCGCCGAGGTTCTCGGCGACGTCGTGGCCGCGTCGCGGAGCGGGGCCGTCGTGGTCACCGCGCCACCTGGTTCCGGCAAGACGATGCTCGTGCCGGCGGCGATCCTCGACGACGTGCCGCCGCCCGCCCAGGTGATCCTGCTCCAGCCGCGGCGGCTCGCGGCCCGGTCGGTCGCCCACCAGATCGCGCGGCTGCGCGGCGTGCCGCTCGGCGGCGAGGTGGGGTACCAGGTGCGGTTCGACGCGCAGGTGGGCCGCGACACGCGGCTCGTCGTCGAGACGACCGGCATCATGCTCCGCCGGCTGCTCGACGACGCAACGCTCGAGGGGATCGCGGCGGTCGTCCTGGACGAGTTCCACGAACGCACCGTCGAGATGGATCTCGTCCTCGGCCTGCTCCTCCGGGCCCGGGAGACGGTGCGGCCCGATCTGAGAATCGTGGTCATGAGTGCCACGCTCGCTGCCGAACCGGTCGCCCGGCTGCTTCTCGAGCAGTCGCTC
>RFUD01000331.1 GCA_009923125.1 Planctomycetia bacterium | reverse complement strand
GCGATCGACTTCAGGAATGCCAAGGAGAATCATCATGACGAGCCTGTGGAAGTGGGTGGGATTGGCGGCGTGCGGAATCGGCCTCACGGTCGCCGCCGGCCGGATGCATGCCGTGGGAGCGGCGGAGGATGGGCCGGCCTACGAGCGGGCGGGGGAGTCGGGCGACCGGCTCGACCGGATCGCCGAGAAACTCGACCGGCTCCTCGAGCGGATGGAGGGCCGCATGGGCCCCGGGAGGCCGCCACACGACGGGCCACATCGGGAAGGACCACCGCACGAACGGTCGGCATGGGGCGGGCCACCACGGATGCCGCGCGAGATGCCGCCCGAGATGCGTGAGATGCTCGAACAGCGGATGCACGAGGGACGCGAGCGGATGGAGAGGACCCGTGGCGAGATCAAGGAGCGGATGGAGAAGGCCAAGGAAAAATTCCAGCAACTCGAAGAGCGGGTGAAGGCTCTCGAGGCGGAGGTCGAGCGGCTGAAGGGGGCGAAATAGCGGCCGAATCCTGGGTAGTCATTCCGCAGGAAAACGACGCACGTGCCCCGGAGTGGCCGTTTGGCCGCTCCGGGGCCGCGTGCTACAGTTTGAGATGTCTTCCCGCCGATCGATCCGAACGACGTTTTCGGGTCCGCGTTTGACGGCCGGCTGTTCACGGCCGCCGAACGGCGACGCGGGTGTTGCCCTTGGAGCCGTTCATGGGACACACCGCCAGGCCCGTTGCCGTGCTCGCACTCGCGACCGCCCTGCTCGTGGCGTGGTCGGTCAACGCAGCGGCCGCCGAGTCGAAACTCGACTTCAACCGTGACGTGCGGCCGATCCTCTCGGATCGCTGTTTCTCCTGTCACGGTCCGGATGCGGAGGACCGACAGGCTGGTCTGCGGCTCGACGTGCGCGATGCGGCGATCGCCGAACTCGACAGCGGCACGACGGCGGTGGTGCCGGGCGATCCCATGAAGAGCGAGATCATCTCCCGGATCGCGAGCACCGACCCTGACGTCGTGATGCCGCCGCCGCGGGTCAACAAGCCGATCACGCCGCAGGAGGCGGAGATCCTCACGCGGTGGATCGCGGAGGGGGCCGAGTATCGGGGCCACTGGGCCTTCGAACGCGTCGAGCGTCCTGCCGAGCCCGAAGTGCAGGACGCCTCCTGGCCGAGGACGCCGATCGATCGCTTCATTCTCGCGCGGCTCGAGCAGGAGGGGATGCATCCGAATCCCGAGGCCGACAACGTCACGCTCGCCCGCAGGCTGGCCCTCGATCTCACGGGCCTGCCGCCGGTGCCCGCCGCCGTCGATGCGTTCGTCGCCGATCGGGCGCCCGATGCCTACGAACGCTACGTGGATTCGCTCCTGGCCAGCCCGCAGTACGGCGAGCGGATGGCGATCGAGTGGCTCGATGCGGCCCGGTACGCCGACTCCAGCGGCTATCAGACCGATTCGAGCCGGCAGAACTGGCCGTGGCGCGACTGGCTCATCAAGGCCTACAACGACAACATGCCGTTCGATCGCTTCACGATCGATCAGCTCGCCGGCGACATGCTGGACCAGCCCACCCGCGACCAGATCGTCGCCACGGGCTTCAACCGCAACCACCGTCTCAATGGCGAGGGCGGCATCATCGCCGAGGAATGGCGGGTGGAGACGGTGATCGATCGGGTCGAGACGACGGCCCAGACGTGGATGGCACTTTCCGCCGGCTGTGCCCGCTGCCATGACCACAAGTACGACCCGCTGTCGCAGAAGGAGTTTTATTCCCTCTTCGCACTCTTCAATAATGTGCCGGAGACGGGCACCAATCAGGGGTCCCAGCACCGCGGCGGCGGCAATATCGACCCGGTGCACCTGCTGCCGTCGCCGGAGCAGGAACGCGAGTTGGCACGGCTCAATCAGGTCGTGGCCGACGCCGAGGCCGCCGTGAAGGCGGAAGTGGCGAACATCGACACGCTCGTGGCCGACTGGGAGCTGTCGATCCAGTCCGCGCTCACCGCGCCACAGGAGGCCTGGGAGCCGTTCGAGCCGTTGGAGTTGCGCAGTGCCGGCGGCGCGAGCTTCCGGCGCAGTGAGGACGGCACGTGGTTTGTCGAGGGCAAGCTGCCGCCACGAGACACATACGAATTCGAAACGCTCGTGCCGGCCGACAGGTTGGGGGGCTTGCGGATCGAGGTGCTGCCAGACGAGACGCTGGCCGGCAACGGCGGCTTCGGCCGCAGCGGCAACGGCAACATCGTGATCACGAAACTCGAGGCGGAGATCGAGCCGCCCGGCGATGCGAAGGTGATCCCGGTGGAACTCGTGCGTGCCGAGGCGAGCTACGAGCAGGAGGGCTGGCCCGCCACGAGCGTGTTGCAGCTCAAGGGCGAAAAGGGCAAGGGCTGGGCGATCGACGGCCACCTGCCCGAGAAGCGCGAGCCCCGGCAGATCGCCGTGTTTCCTGCGAAGCCCGTAACGCTGCCGGAAAACGCACGGCTGGTGGTACGGATTCGCCAGGAGGCGTTCGACGGCCACGCGATCGGCCGGTTTCGGCTCGCGTTTTCGGCCGACGAGCCGGGGATGCTCGGCGTCGCGGGCTCGAAACTGCCGCAGCCGGTCAAGGACGCCCTCGCGGTGGAGCGGGACAAACGCGCGCCGGCACAGCAGGCGGAGATCGCGAAGTTCTACCGCGCCAACGTGGACGGGCCGATCCGTCGGGCCGAGGCGGCGCGTGAGGCGGCGAAAAAGAGCGTCGAATCGTTCACGGGGTCGCTCGCGAGCGTGATGGTCATGAAGGAGGGGGCACCACGCGAAGCGTTCGTGCTTCTCCGCGGCGAGTACGACAAGCGGGGCGACAAGGTCGAGGCGGGGCTGCCCGCGTTCCTGCCGAAACTCCCCGAGGGCACGAAGGTCGATCGGCTCGCCCTCGCGAACTGGCTCGTATCACGCGACCATCCGCTCACGGCGCGGGTGTGGGTGAACCGGATCTGGGAGCGGTT
>RFUD01000034.1 GCA_009923125.1 Planctomycetia bacterium | reverse complement strand
GACGCCCGTATCGGCGAGCGTCACCTCGAAGTCGAAGGGCTCGCTGTTGCCGTGGTACCACACCTGCCGGCGGCCGCCGACAGCCACGGTGCAGTCCTGCGTCATCGCCTCGTAGTTGAGGAAGTAGTCCTTGATCATGCTCCCCTTGTAGCCGAGGCAGAGCACGAAGCGATGCAGCCCGTGGTGGCCGAAGAGCCGCATGATGTGCCAGAGGAGCGGACGGCTGCCCACCTCCACCATCGGCTTGGGGCGATACTCCGTCTCCTCGCGCATCCGCGCGCCCTGCCCTCCACAAAGAATGACGACGTCCATAGGGAAATGGCTCCTTCTGCCCGGAATCGGATGGCAGGGATGCCAATTTCCCCGGGACTTCAAGACTACCACGGAAACTCGCTAAAACAGGTCGTCTCACGCGGCAGCGCCACGAGACACCGGACTTTTGCGGTTACTCACGATCCGACGGCCCGGGATCAACCCTCCGCCCCCGCCGTGGGGCCAGGAGGAGGAACGTGTGCCCGCGATCCGAAATAGCGTTGTCAAGCAGCAACGGTGTTCGCTGCGCTGGCCCCGTCGCTTCCGCTCCGGATTGTTTGGGGGTGGCCAGGCATCGCATGGTGCGCTTTCCACGCAGCCCCGGCCGGGAGCCCTGCGATGGCGCGAGCGCAGCAAGCTTGTTCGAAATCGTGCTGATTGCCGCCGCCGTCGCTGCTGGTGCGGCTCAGGCGGACAACTCCACGGCACCTCTCCCGCCAGCGCCACCGCCGGTCAGGAACGACGAGCGCATCGCCCTCCTGCCCCCGATGGACTTCAACCTCGAGGACGACTCGTTCACCAGCGAGCCGATCTCCGATGCCGATCCCGATGCAGCCGCCCCAAGGCGCCGTGGCGGCCCGCCCTTTGGATCGTCGGCGCCCGTGTCGCTCGGGGCGTTTTGGGCGCCGGCCGTGAACGTCGGCGGGCAGGACGCCACGCTCGCGATCAACTCGGAGTTTGCCAGGGTGGCCACGCCGCTCAGCGTGCCGGCCGAGGGGCGGCCGCTGTGGCTCGCGATCGGGAAGTTTGGCCGGCTCGAGTTCGGCACCGACGTCGTCGCCTTTGATCCCGGCCTCGTGATTCGCGATCATTTTCAATCGTCCCCCGCCGCTGATTTTCGAGGGCGAATGACGCCGGTTGGGCTTCTGACAGCCGGCTCATTGACGCTCATGAATACGTTTGTATAGTATTGGAACCCAATGCAGTCGTCGCCCTGGAGTTGATCGCTCATGGACATCGCCGGCGTCCAGGATGCACTTCATTCGCAGCCCTTCATGCCATTCACGATCCGACTGGCGGATGGCCGTTCACTGCCCGTCCCACATCCTGATTTCGTGGCCCTGACGCCGAGGCGCGTGATCGTGGGGGCGGCCGACGACACGTGGTCGGTGCTCGAGCCGCTGTTGATCGTGTCGCTCGACCATGCGGCGGGGCGAATGGCCGATGGCAGCGCTGCCGGTGACGACGGCCGTCGCGCGGGCTGACGACGCGTGACTTCCATGCCCCCATCCAAGCCCACGATCGGGATCCTCACCGGCGGCGGCGACTGCCCCGGGCTCAATGCCGTGATCCGGGCGGCCGTGAAGAGCGCGCTCAAGCTCGGCTACGACTGCGTGGGGTTTCTCAAGGGCTACGAGGGGCTCGTGGACCCCGTGGCCTACATGCCGCTGGATCTCACGAACACGGCCAACATCCTGCTCCAGGGCGGCACGATCCTCGGTTCGACGAACAAGGGACGGTTCTCGGCGCTCGTGGGCGAAGGGGCCCGGGTGCAGATCGATCCCACCCTGCTCGCCGCCGCGGGCGAGACGGTCCGGCAGCTCGGGATCTCGGGGCTCATCTGCATCGGCGGCGACGGCTCCCTCGCCATCGCCCAGCAGCTCCACGAGCACGGCATCCCCGTCGTGGGCGTGCCCAAGACGATCGACAACGACCTCGGCTGCACGGCGTTTACGTTTGGGTTCGACTCGGCCGTGGCCTGCGCGACCGACGCCCTCGACCGGCTCCACACCACCGCCGCCAGCCACGAGCGGATCATGGTGCTCGAGGTGATGGGCCGCCATGCCGGCTGGATCGCCCTTCACGCCGGCATCGCCGGCGGCGGCGACGTGATCCTGATTCCGGAAATTCCATGGACGTTTGAGCACGTGTGCCAGAAGGTGCTCGACCGCGAGTGCGAAGGAAAACGCTTCACGCTCATCGTCGTGGCCGAAGGAGCCCGGCTGCCCGACGGCGGCCTCGTGCATGACGGCGGCGGCACGGGCAAGGATGACGTCGGCGCGGGAGCCACGGAACGCCGGCAGGTGAGGCTTGGCGGCATCGGCGAGATCGTGGCGAACGAAGTCGCCAAGCGGCTCGGCCGCGAGGTGCGGGCCCTCGTGCTCGGCCACCTCCAGCGTGGCGGAACGCCGACGGCGTTCGATCGCGTACTCGCCACGCAGTTTGGGGCCCATTCCGTGCGGCTCGTGCATGAAGGCCGGTTTGGGCAGATGGTCTGCTACCGCCCGCCCGACATTGCGAGCGTGGCGATCGCGCAGGCGATCACGACGCCGGCCGCGATCGACCCGGGCCATGCGGCCGTGCAGGCCGCGCGGGCCCTCGGCATCGGCTTCGGCGACGGCGTGGACTCGAGCCCGTTTGCTTGACGGCCCCCGGCCGGCGGGATATATACATCCGTACATACTTCTCCGTGCGTGAATGCACGGAGAAATTTGCGGATTGCCCCACGGCCAACAGGAGCCGAAAATCATGGTGAGCCTCACCGAAATCCGAAACCGCCTGCAGCCGACCTTCACGGCCGATCAGGCAGAACTCATTGCGAACTTGCACGTGGAAATGCACGACCAGCTCGTGACCAAGCACGACTTCGCCGAGCTCCGCGAAGTGGTCGGGCAGTTGGCCGGCGCGCAGCAACGAACAGAGGTGAAAATCGAGCAGCTGGCGGAGGCCCAGCAACGGACAGAGTTGAAAGTCGAGCAGCTGGCGGAGGCCCAGCAACGGACAGAGTTGAAAGTCGAGCAGCTGGCGGAGGCCCAGCAACGGACAGAGTTGAAAGTCGAGCAGCTGGTGGAAGCCCAGCAACGGACGGAGTTGCAAGTCGAGCATCTGGTCGAGGCTCAGAAGCAAACCGAGCATTGCGTCCGCGGAATCATCACAACGCAGCAAACGATGCAGCAGGCGATTGTCGATCTGGCGACCAACGTCACGCGGGCGGAAAGTTCAATCAAGGATCTCGCGAAGCAGGTGGGCGGCCTCGCAGCCACAGCCGGCGGAAATCTCGAGGCCTACGCCAGCGAACGCATTCCCGAGGTGCTCGCCGAGCGGTTTGGTTTCGTGGTGGAATCGTGCGGCACTGAATCGATCAAGGTCGGCGAAAAGTCGTATGAGTTCGATGCGGTGCTGCGCGGCATGATCGAAGGGCAGCCGGTCGTCGTGCTCTGCGAGGTGAAAACCAATATCTCCGAGTCGGAAGTTCGTGGGTTTTTGCGGATTGTCGATCGGGTTCGGCCAGCGATCGCCCAGGCCTTCCCGGGCATCAAGGTGCAGCCGCTCTTTTTCGGCTACCGGGCCGCCGTGGTGACGCAGAAGCTGATCACCGGTAGTGATGCGTGGCTCGTTTTCCCTCGCGGCCTCGTCAGCGCAGCCTAGAGTCGCATCGCAAAACCGTTTGAGCCCGATGTGGGGCAAGCGTCCCGCTTGCCATTGGCGACCGGGACGGTCGCCCCACAAGGACGCATGGCGACCGGGACGGTCGCCCCACAAGGACGCATGGCGACCGGGACGGTCGCCCCACAAGGACGCAGGACGGTCGCTCCACAAGGACGCATGGCGGCCGGGGCGGTCGCTCCACACGGGGCTTGCCGGCCGACTCGGGGAATGGTCTGATTTTCGCAACGCTGATTGCGTTTCAGCACTTTCCGCAGGGACCGACGGGGGACGAGATTCATGGCAGCGCCAGAAAAGGCAGCCGGTCGCGTGGCCAGCGTGATGCAGGAAGACCGCGTGTTTCCGCCGCCGGCGGAGTTCTCCAAGCAGGCCCGGATCGGCTCGCTCGCCGACTATAAAAAGCTTTACGACGAGGCCGCCGCCGACCTCGAGGGCTTCTGGCACTCCCGCGCCCAGGCTCTCCCCTGGATGAAGCCCTATTCGAAGGTGCTCCACTGGGAGCCGCCCGTGGCCAAGTGGTTCGTGGACGGCCATACGAACGCCTCCGCCGCCTGCCTCGATCAGCACATTGCCGCCGGCAAGGGAAGCAAGACCGCGATGGTGTGGGTGGGCGAGCCGGTGGGCGAGCGGCGTGAATACACGTTCAATCAGCTCCACGAGGAGGTCTGCAAGTTTGCCGCCGGGCTCGAGAAGCTCGGCGTGAAGCAGGGCGACGTCGTCTCGATCTACATGCCGATGACGCCCGAGCTCGTGATCGCGATGCTGGGCTGCGCGCGGATCGGCGCCGTGCATTCCGTTATCTTCGGCGGGTTTTCCAGCGAGGCGATCGCCGACCGCAACCACGACGCCGAGGCCGTGGCCGTGATCACCGCCGACGGCGGCTGGCGCCGCGGGGCCCAGCTGCCGCTCAAGAAAAACGTCGATGCCGCCCTCGCATCGCCGTCGCATCCGCCCACGACAGTGAAGCACGTGATCGTGCTCAATCGCACGGGGCAGCCCTGCGACATGGCGCCCGGCCGCGACGTGTGGTGGCACGACCTCGTGGCCGGGATGCCGGCCGACAAGGCCCCTAAGCCGATGGACTCCGAAGCCCCGCTCTTCATCCTCTACACGAGCGGCTCCACCGGAAAGCCAAAGGGCATCAAGCACACGACGGCCGGCTACCTGCTCTGGGCCAAGACCACGGCCGAGTGGGTGTTTGACCTGCGCGAGGATGATCTTTTTTGGTGCACCGCCGACTGCGGCTGGATCACCGGCCACAGCTACGTGACCTACGGTCCGCTCGCCGCCGGCGCGAGCATCCTGATCTACGAGGGAGCCCCGAACGCGCCGCACGAAGGCCGTTTCTGGGAGATCATCGAGCAGGAAAAGCCGACGATCTTCTACACGGCGCCCACGGCGATCCGCTCGTTCATGAAGTGGGGCATGCAGCACATCGAGGGCCGCGACCTTTCGAGCCTGCGGCTCCTCGGGAGCGTGGGCGAGGGCATCAACCCCGAGGCCTGGATGTGGTACCACGAAGTGATCGGCGGCAAGCGCTGCCCGATCGTCGACACGTGGTGGCAGACCGAGACGGGCGGGATCATGATGAGCCCGCTGCCGGGCTGCACGCCCACGAAGCCGGGCAGTTGCACGCTGCCGCTCCCGGGCGTGTTTCCCGAGATCGTGGACGCCGCCGGCGACGCGGTGGAGCCGGGAGAAGGCGGCTGGCTCGTGATGACGAAGCCCTGGCCGGGCATGCTCCGTGGCATCTGGGGTGACGACGAGCGGTTCAAGGAGACCTATTGGTCGCGGGTGCCGGGCAAGTATCTCGCCGGCGACAACGCCCGGCAGGACAAGGACGGCTACTACTGGATCATGGGCCGGATCGACGACGTCTTGAACGTGGCCGGGCACCGGCTGTCCACGATCGAGATCGAAAGCGCGCTCGTGAGCCATCCTTCCGTGGCCGAGGCGGCGGCGGTGGGCCGGCCGCACGACGTGAAGGGGGAGGCCGTGGCCGTGTTCGTGACGCTCAAGAGCGGCGAGCCCGGCGACGCCCTCAAAGACGCCCTCCGCAGGCACGTGCGGCAGCAGATCGGCGCCCTCGCCGCCCCCGACGACATCCACTTTTCGGCGGCCCTGCCGAAGACGCGGAGCGGCAAGATCATGCGACGGCTCCTGCGCGACATCGCCGCCGGCCGCGAGACCGTAGGCGACACGACCACGCTCGAGGACTACACCGTGCTCGCGAAGCTGCAAGACGACGAGTGATGTGGGGCGACCGTCCCGGTCGCCGAATGGCAAGCGGGACGCTTGCCCCACACGAGGCCGAATGGCAAGCGGGACGCTTGCCCCACACGAGGCCGAATGGCAAGCGGGACGCTTGCCCCGCGCACAAAAAAACCGGGGCCGGCTCGCGCCGGCCCCGGTTCGTTTTCACGTCGATCGAAGCGGGCCGCTTAGGCGCCGAGCTTCTTGAGCGTGTCGACCATCGGGCCGACGACCGGTCCGAGCAGCTCCTTCACGCCCGGGATCGCCATCGCCGTGTCGATCACCTTCTGCAGGAGGCCGAGGTTCTTCGAGACGAACTCGGCGAACGCCGTCTTGTTCTCCCCCTCCAGCTTCTCGGCCTCGCTCTGGACGCCGGTCAGCATCGGGCCGAGCTTCTCGAGCTCCGGAATCGCGGCCTTGGCCGCATCGACACTCGTCACGCCGCCGAGGATCTTCGACAGGCCGCCGAACAGGTCGGTGGCGTTGGTCGCCAGACGCGCCGCTTCGATGAACTTCGGATCGATCGAGATCGTCTCGGCGACGGTGTCGATCATCTTCTTGCCCTCGCGCTCGATCACCTCGGTGCGGTCGATCGTGACCGGACCCTCCTTGCGGATCTCCTCGATCAGCACGCCGCCGTCCTGCTTCGCCGCCTTGTCGCGGTTCATGAGCCACCATGCCCCGAGGGCGAGGAGCGGCAGCAGCACGAGCGGCAGCCACGCCGGGAAGCCGCCGGCAGCCGGCTCGCGGCCGTGCGTGTCACGGCCATGCGTCTCGCGGCCACCCTGCGGGGCCACCACACCGAAGTCGCCGAGCGACAGGCCGGCCGGAAGGGCGCTGCGGATGTTGCTCCCCTGGTCCGCGAACAACCGCTGCAGGCCAGCCGCGTCGGCCCGGCCGCCGGTGAACTGCTTGGCGACCATGCCGAGGACGACGGGGGCGAGGTAGGCGAGCAGGCTGCGGGCGATCCCCGGCTTCATGCCGAGGAACCCGGCGAGCGTCTCGACCATCTTGCCGGTGGCACTGGTGCCGAACAGCGACGAGAGCAGGCTGCCACCCTGATCGGCCACGCGCGAGGCGTTCGAGCCGCCGAGAAGGCCGGCGAGGTTGCCGAGCGCGCCCAGGTCGAGGCCGCCGAGGGCGGAGGCGATCTGGCTGGCGCCGCCCTGGCTCGATGCCAGCTTGGCGAGGCCGCCCAGCAGGGCCGGCACGGCGGCGGACGTGGCGGTGCGGGTCTGGGACTCATCCGCCCCGATCAGCGAACCGAGGTTGCCGAGCACCTGACTGGTGAGTTGATCCTTGACGAGATCGACGAGATTCATGGTCTGCTCCAGAAGAAAAAATCTTTCGTGGCGGCCATCCCTGACCCCCGGGAAACGCCCGATTGAATCCGTCCGGACGGCACACGGTCTTACCCGTTGGCAGGGGTGATCTCAAGCCCGTGGCATGATTTTTACGTGGCCCGGCGGCCGACCCGAGCCAGGCCATCCGCGTCACCCACACCACCGCAAGAGTCGCCTGCCGTCGCGTAGGATGTCTCGGCATGACAGCCCCCGCAGCGATGCCGACCCCCGAACTCCTCGCTCCGGCGGGCGACTGGGACTGCGCCCGGGCCGCCGTGCAGAACGGCGCCGACGCCGTCTACTTCGGGCTCGAATGTGGGTTCAACGCCCGGGCCCGCGCGGCGAATTTTTCCCTGGCCGACCTGCCGCGGCTGATGGAGATGCTGCACCTCCGCGGACTCAAGGGCTACGCCACGCTCAACACGCTCGTCTTCAGCGACGAATTGGCCGATTTCGCACGGGTGATCGAGGCGGTGGCGACGGCCGGCGTGGATGCCGTGCTCGTCCAGGACGTGGGGGCGGCGCTGCTGGCCCGCCGTATCTGCCCCGACCTGCCGCTGCACGCCTCGACGCAGATGACCATGACGAGCGCCGAGACGATCAAGCTCGCCGAAAAGCTCGGCTGCGAGCGGGTGGTGCTCGCGCGGGAGCTCTCGATCGACGAGATCGTGGCGATCCGACGGCAGACGGCGATGCCACTCGAGGTGTTCGTGCACGGGGCGCTGTGCGTGGCGTATTCGGGGCAGTGCCTCACGAGCGAGTCGCTGGGCGGGCGGAGCGCGAACCGCGGCCAGTGCGCCCAAGCCTGCCGGCTTCCCTACGACCTCGTCTGCGACGGCACGGACGTCGATCTCGGACACCAAAAATATCTGCTCTCGCCGCAGGATCTCGCCGCCTACGCCCTGGCCCCGGAGCTGATTGCGGCCGGCGTGTCGTCGTTCAAGATCGAGGGCCGCTTGAAGACGCCCGAATACGTCGCCAACATCACGCAGCACTATCGGCGGGCGATCGACGCCGCCGTGGCCTCCCAACCGGTTGTGTTCTCGCCGCGCGACGTCGAGGAGATGGAGCTCTCTTTTTCGCGCGGCTTCTCCCCGGGCTGGCTGCATGGCTGCGACCACAAGATGCTCGTGCCCGCGACCTCGAGCGCGAAGCGCGGCGTGCGGCTGGGCACGGTCGCCGCCTTCGCCCGGGGACGCGTCGCCGTGGACCTCACGGCGGCGGTGAAACGCGGCGACGGGGTGGCCTTTGACTGCGGGGCCACGAGCGACGATGCCCTCGGCGGCCGCGTGTACGAGGTGTTTCAGGCGGGCCGGTCGGTGACCGAGGCCATCGACGCCGGCCGCGTCGAACTCGCCTTCGCCCGCGACGCCTTCGATCTCGGTCGGCTGCAGCCGGGGCAGGCGGTGTGGAAGACCGATGATCCGACGCTCACGGCCAGGCTGCGGAAGACCTTCGCGGGCGGGGAGTTGACCCGTCGGCAGCCGGTCGACCTCGTCGTGACCGCGGTCGTCGGGAAGCCGGTGGTCGTACGGGCCACGCTCGCGACGGGCGCCGTATGCGAGGTCGAATCGGAGGAGCCGGCCGTCGAAGCGAAGAAACATCCGCTCACCGAGGAGACGCTCCGCGAGCAGTTCGGGCGGCTCGGCGGGACGCCCTTCGAGCTGCGCGGGCTCTCGGCGGAGATCGAGGGCCGCCCGATGCTGCCTTTGAGCGTGCTCGGCAAGCTGCGGCATGCGCTGGTGGAGCATGCGTCGAGGCTTTGCATCTCGCGAGCGGCCGTGGCGACCGGGACGGTCGCCCCACTTCACGGGCAGGCTCGGCATCGCGCCGACCTGCCCTTGGCCGACATCCGTCGGCTGTCGCGAACCCGGCCCTCCGGGCCTGGACCGTTGGATGCGCGTGGGGCGAGCGTCCCGCTTGCCGTTCCGGGGCTCGTGTTCCTCGTCCGCTCCCTCGACCAGCTTCGTGTGCTGCTCGACCTTGGGGAGCGCGTCCTGTACGCCGACTTCGCCGACATCCGGCAGTATCGTGAAGCGATCGACCTGGCCCGCGCGGCCGGAGCCACGCTCTATCCCGCCACGCCCCGGATCCAGAAGCCGGACGAGCTCGGCATCTTCGCGCTGCTCGCCAAGCAGGGGCCCGACGGCGTGCTCGTGCGCAACTATGCGGGGCTGACCTTTTTCCGCGACCGCGGCGTGCCCGTCGTGGCCGACTTTTCGCTCAATGTCACCAACGAGCTCTCGGCCGAGTTTTTCAGAGGCGAGGGCGTGGAGTGGGTGACGGCGTCGTATGACTGCAACCGCGAGCAATTGCTCGCGCTCGTCGCGGCGTCGGAGCCGGCCTGGCTCGAGGTGGTGATCCACCAGCACATGCCGATGTTTCACATGGAGCACTGCGTGTTTTGTGCGGTGCTCTCGCCGGGCACGAACAAGACCAACTGCGGCCGCCCCTGCGACGAGCACGTGGTGAAACTGCGTGACAGGATCGGTGTGGAGCATCCGCTCACGGCCGACGTCGGCTGCCGCAACACGCTGTTCAACGCCGTGCCGCAGAGCGCCGCCGAGGCGGTGCCGACGCTGCTGGCCCGCGGTGTGCGGCGGTTTCGCGCGGAGTTTCTCGACGAGTCGGCGGAGGAGATCGGCCGCGTCGTGAAGGCCTATCGCGACCTGCTCGCGGGGAGGGTCACGGGCCGGGACATGTGGTCGCTGCTCAAGGCGGCCAATCGCGTCGGGGTGACACGCGGGACGCTCGAGGAACGGCGAAACCCGCTCGCGATTTTGTGATGTGGGGCGACCGTCGCGGTCGCCATGGCAAGCGGGACGCTTGCCCCACAACAGGCCATGGCAAGCGGGACGCTTGCGCCACGCAGGTTTCCCGGCCCGCCTGCACGGGCCGGGAAACCGCGCTTTCCGAAGGGATGCCCCGGGCTTGGGCGAGCAATTGCGGAGTACTCGCCCAAGCCGGTGGGGCACCCTTCTGGGGACCGCTGTGTCGGAAGCCGTCGGGGCGCCCACCGGGAGAGCCAGCGGCAACTCGCGTGCCAGTTCACCGGATATCGATGACGCGGCCGGAACAGTCACGGGGCAGGACGTTCGCGGCGGCCGGACCGCCTAGGGTCGAGGCACCCGCTGACGCGAAACCGCGCAGCCCGCCTCCCCGCGATCACCAATACACGTATTGCAAAAAACGCTCGCGATCGGGCTTCGGGAGCGCGTCCACCCGCGGCACGACCCACCGATTCTCCTCGGTGTCGATCAACATCTTTCCCTCGGCGCCAAAATCGACCGCCTGGCTCGCCGTCCACCGGATCGTGAACGCCTGCCTGCCGACGTCGGTCTGGACGTCGAGGTCGAGATAGCCATGAGCGAGCGTCGCCCCGTGCACCCGCTCGATCCGTCGCACCAGCGATCGTCGTCGCAGCGCCGTGCGGACGACATCGCGGCTCGCCTCCGGCCAGTCGGCGAGCCGCCGCAGCATTCCCAGTTCGATCTCGTCGCCCGCGTCGTTCCAGCCCCGAACCGACAGGTACTCCTCCGGATGCGTCGCCGGGAACGTGGCCACCACGAAGACGCCCGCCGCCTCGAGCCGGTCGCCTTCGAGGAGTTGGACGCGGCCGTGCGGCCCGATCGCCAACGCATGCCGTCCGGCGTCGAGCCAGCGGATCAGGCCGCCGCCGTGCTCGCCCCCCGGCGTTTCCGCGGGGGGCGGCTCATCCGCGGCGAGGAGCGTGTCGACGGTGGGCTGCTTCGAGACCTGCGTCTGGATGCGGACGAGCCGGGCGTAGATGCCGTCGGCGGCGAGCAGTTCGGCGTGCGAGCCCTGCTCCACGAGCCGGCCGCGGTCGAAGGCGAGGATGCGATCGGCGTTGCGCAGCGTGGAGAGGCGGTGCGCGATGGCGATCGTGGTGCGGCCCTTCACGAGCACGGCGAGCGCCTCCTGGATGCTCTTCTCGGCCTCGGCGTCGATGTTGCTCGTGGCCTCGTCGAGCACGAGGATCCGCGGGTCGTAGAGC
>RFUD01000330.1 GCA_009923125.1 Planctomycetia bacterium | reverse complement strand
TTCGAGTAGTCGATCGTGAACCCGGTCACCTGGAAACCCTTGCCGCCGCTCACCCGCTCCTTGCCGATGTAGATGCAGTCCACAGGGCAGGCCTTCGAGCACTGGTCGCAGGCGATGCAGGTCGTGAGGTCGTAGCGATGAAACCCGCGATACCGCGCCGCCACCGGCGCGGGCAGTTCGGGATACTCGAAATGCTCGGTGAAGGTGCGGCGATTCTGGTCGTACGTGCTCCCGAAAACACGCAGCGTCACCGCCATCCCCTCGAGGACGGTGCCGATGGCGGAAAACAGGTTTCGGAACCAGGTTTTCATCGGACTCTCGTCGAACTGCGGGGGGTCGGGGTCGCCGCGGCAGGGCGGAAAAGGGGCAGAGTACGGATCGAACGCCGCCGTGCGAGAGTATAGGGAGCCGCTCCCGCCCAACAAGACACCGCGCAGAAACCTTCCTTCTGCAACACGTTGCGGCAAAGTGTCCGCCCAGCCAGCGACCTGCTCCGCCCCCTCGGTGGCGGGTAGTCCGGGAAGAAAATCGGGCTTGAAAGGGCGTTTTCCCAGCCCTCTTCCCAGCCCTCCCAGTCCCGCGAATTACTTGACTGCGCGACGGAAACCTTTACAGTTAGGTGGTTTGAGTCGAACGCCGAGGCCATCGTGGCACGATGGTGATCGGCAGGAGTCGTCCGCCAGGGATCGGTCCATGCTCGTTCTGTCTCGCAAAAAAGACGAGAGCATCGTCATCAACAACGACATCACCATCGTTGTGGTGGAAATCCGTGGCGACAAGGTCCGACTGGGAGTCGAGGCACCGAAGGAAGTTCCGGTGCATCGCCGCGAAGTCTTCGAGGCGATCGCCCGCGGTGAACCCCTCGACTTGGCCGCGTTGAAACTGCCGGAAGAGGCTGACTCGCCCGCGACCGCGCAGGCGGACACCCGCCCGCCAGCCACCGACGCCATTCCCTGACCGCCCCGCCTGCGGTACAAATGGCGAGTGCCGGTTCGGCGGCCCCATCGTCTAGCGGTTAGGACACGGCCCTTTCAAGGCTGGAACCGGGGTTCGAGTCCCCGTGGGGTCATTCGGTTCACGTGCATGGCGGATGTATGAGCGAGGGTCTTTACGACGCGGTGCTGCTCGTGTCGTTCGGCGGCCCCGACGGGCCCGACGACGTTCTTCCGTTTCTGGAGAACGTGCTGCGGGGCCGCAACGTGCCGCGTGAACGGATGCTCGAGGTGGCCGAGCACTACCAGCACTTCGGCGGCAAGAGCCCGATCAACGAACAAAACCTCGCGTTGCTCGCCGCCCTGCGCGGCGAACTGACGCGGCGCGGACCCGCCCTGCCCGTCTACTGGGGCAATCGCAACTGGCACCCGCTGCTCACCGACACGCTCCGGGAGATGGCGGATGCGGGTGTGCGTCGCGCCCTGGCATTCGTCACGAGTGCCTACAGCAGCTATTCCGGCTGCCGGCAGTACCGGGAGAACATCGCCGCGGCATGCGCCCCGCTGGGCGACCGGGCTCCCCAGGTGGACAAAATCAGGGTGTTCTTCAACCACCCCGGGTTCGTGGAGCCGATGGCATCCCGCGTGCGGGCGTCGCTCGACCGATTCGCCCCGGTGGATCGGCCGAGCGTTCCCGTGCTGTTCACGGCGCACAGCATCCCGACGACCATGGCGGAAGGCTGCCGGTATGTCCGGCAACTCACGGAGGCCTCCCGGCTGGTCGCCGGGCAGTCCGGGGCATCCACGTGGGAACTCGTGTACCAGAGCCGCAGCGGCCCGCCCACCCAGCCATGGCTCGAACCGGACGTCTGTGATCGGATCCGGTCGCTCCACGCCACCGGCGTTCGTCGGCTCGTGGTCGCCCCGATCGGATTCATCTCCGACCACATGGAGGTCCTCTACGACCTCGACACCGAAGCAGCCGATCTGTGCCGCGAACTCGGCATCGAGATGGTGCGGGCCGAGACCGTCGGCACCGACCCCGAGTTCGTGGCGATGGTCCGCGACCTGATCGCGGAGCGGCACTTCGCCGAACCGACGCGCGTGGCGATCGGTGAACTGCCCGCGAGCCACGATGTCTGCCCGCTCGACTGCTGCCCGGCGCCGGCGTCGCGCCGCCCATGACGTCGACCGTTCGGCCACCGACCGTGGCCCTCGTGCACGGCTACCTGGCCAATCGACTGATGCTGGGACTGCTCGGATCGCGGCTCCGCGGGAGGGGTTTCGATCCGCGACCCTGGGGCTACTGGAACATGCGGTGTTCCCTGCTCGTGCATGCCGAGAGGTTCGCCCGCCGGCTCATGCAACTCGACGCCGACGACGCCGTGACCACGCTGCACATCGTGACGCACAGCATGGGCGGGATCATCGCCCGGGCGGCACTCGACCGCTACCGGCCGGCGAAGCTCGGCCGATTCGTGATGCTCGCACCGCCCAACCGGGGATCGTTCGTGGCGACCCGGGCGGCCCGCACGTTCGGCCGCGTGCTCGCACCGGTGCGGGAACTGTCCACCGCCGCCGACAGTCTCGTCAATTCGCTGCCGGTGCCCCGCGACGTCGAAATCGGCGTGATCGCCGCGGCATGGGACGCGTTGGTGTCGCCCGACAGCACGCACCCCGACGCCCCGCACCAGCACGCCACCCTGCCGACGTTCCACTCGGGGCTGCTGTTCCGTCGTGACGCGGCCGACTACGTCGCGTCGTTCCTCACCACCGGCCGATTCCCGTCACCCCTGGAGCCGGCGGCCTCGTCCGTGTCGTCATGAACACCTTCACCCGCCCCCTCGGCACGTCGCCGGTCCGTGTCGGACCGCTCGGCCTCGGCTGCTGGCCGCTCGCGGGCATGACCCGCGGCGGTGTGACCGCGTCGCTGGCGGAGGCCACGGTGCGGGCGGCGATCGACGCCGGCATTTCGCACCTCGACACCGCCTACTGCTACGGCGAGCACGGCGAGAGCGAGCGGTCGATCGCCGCGGCGATCG
>RFUD01000329.1 GCA_009923125.1 Planctomycetia bacterium | reverse complement strand
GCAGCCTTGCCCGCCCACGCCCGCTCGATCGCCGCGGCCAGGCCCGCCGCGGCATAAGCACGCTTCTCGACCACCACGGCCTCCCCCTTCGACCGCCACGCGGCGTCGAGCAGGTCCACCATGTCGCCCGCCGAGAGCCCAAGATCCTGTCGCGCGACGACCGCGCACGACCGCCCATCGAGCCGGCCGACCACATGCCACGCGAAGCCGTGCACGTTGACGGGGTCGTCGCCAGTGCGCCGGTATTCGCAGCCGACGATCGTCGGCCCGCGCTCGACGCAATTGAAGTGCGTGCCGTCGGCGTTCGTCGAGCAGAGCCGCGGCCGGTCGGCCCCCGGCGGGGGCGGCCCGGGCACCACCCGCAGGCGGTCGAGCACGGTGCCGCCGGCGCCGCCTGAAAATATCATCCCGAACATCGGCGCCGCATGGAGAACGCAACGCGAAAAACTCACGCCGCTCGACTCGCGCACCGACACCGCCACCGGGCCGAACGCCACGGCGACCACCGCATCGCCAACGGCGAGCGGCCGCTGCCCGGGACCGCAGTCGATCGCGCTCCAGGTGAGCGTGATGCGGAGCACACGGTCGGGCAGCGCCAGCGACGATGCGGGCGCCAGCGCGTAACGGGCCCCGACCACAAACGCCTCCTGCTCGCGATCGATCACGTCGAACCTTCCTCGCTGCAGGGCGGCGGCGAACGCCGCGTCGGCGGGGTAACCGGGATCCACCGCCACGTCGATGACCGTGCCGCCGGCGTCGATCGCCGTCACGGTGCCCTGCGTGAAGGGGAGCGGGTCGTAATCGATCACGACGTTTTCCACCACCACGTCGTGCGACCGCTCGACGTCGAACACGCTCCCGCGTTCTGTCTGCACGAGCGTACAGCCGCCACCGTCGATACCGATGCCCGTTTGGTCGCGGATCACGAGCGGGCGCCGCAGTCGATGGCGGCCCGGCGGCAGCGCGACGACCGCGCGCACGGGCAGGCCGGAGCTATCCTCGCGCTCCACCTTCGCCTGCGCGGCCGCCTCGGTCACGGCAGCCGCAAACGCGTCTTCGAACGCCACGCCCTCTCCCAGAAACGGCGCGAGCGGCACGGCGAGCCGTCGGGCCGCGGGGATCTCGAGGGGCTCGACCGCCGCACCGGTCACGGCAACTGCTGGTGACTCGGCCGGGATTGCGGCTCGACCAGACACCGCCACGAAAGCGCATGCCGCGATCACGATCCGCCCAGCCGTACAGCCAACACTCGCGCAACGACGCGAAGCCACGGTCCGTGGCGTCATGGCTTGCGTCCCTGCCGGCCCGACCTCGCGGCGGGCGACCGCTTCTGCGCCCGGTATTCGGCCGGCGCCATTCCGAACCGAGCCTTGAATGCCCGCCGCAGCGATTTCACGTAGTTGAATCCCGTCCGCTGGGCCACTTGGTAGAGGTCCAAATCCGTCGTTTCGAGAAGGGTCTGAACCCGCGTCAGCCGCAGCCGGCAGATCTCCTCGCCCGGCGACCGGCCTAAATGCTCGGCGAACACTCGCTCGATCGTGCGACGCGACATGCGGAACTTCTTCGACAGTCGTTCGACCGTCAATCCCTCGCAGGCGTGGTCGCGGAGGTACCCCACGAGGCCCGCGACGGACGTGTCGGGAAACGCGAGCACGTCGGTGGAGCGGCGGGCCACGACGCCGCGGGGCTCCACGAGCGTCACCGGAGGAACCGTTCTCGACCCCGTCATCAGGTCCTGGAGCATCGCCGCCGCCCGGTAGCCGATCGTGAACGTATCGGGATCGACGCTCGACAGGGGTGGATCGGTCACCTGGCCATACACAGGATCGTCATCCACGCCGATCACGGCCACCTGCTCCGGCACGTCGATACCCCGGCCGCCGCACGCCGCGAGGGCCATCGACGCCCACACGTCGTTGCAGGCCACGATCCCCACGGGCTTTGGCAGCGACTCGATCCAGCGTCCGATGCTCTCGCGGGTCTCGCTCCGGAAGTTGTCTTCGCACCGCAGTATGAGCGGATCGCGCGGCGCGCCGGTGGGGTAGGTGGCGAGCGATCCGGCCCGCTCGCGGCAGAGATCGGCAAGGTGCCGCCCCCGCTGCTCCGTGTAGCGCACGCCGCGCAGGCCGAGGAACGCCACGTGCCTGAGGCCGCGGTCGAGCAGATGGTCGAGCGCCGCGCGCACGACGGCCCGATCGTCAACGACGATCTGCGGCACGCCGGGGATGGTGACCTCTTCGAGCATGTCCACGATCGGCACCCCGATGCGAGTCAGGCTCTGACCGATCTTTCGGTTCAGGATCCGCGCCAGGATGCCGTCGATCCGGTCGGTTCGGGCGCGGCGGGCCAGAGCGAGATCGAGATGATCGTGATAGATCGTGAACGCCCACCGGCCGTGATCGCGGCCGAATGCAGTGATCCCGGAGATCAGCCCGCGAGCATACGCTCCGCGCGGGTCGGCGACGACGGCCACCCTGACCGGCCTTGCGGCGCTCGGAACCCCGGCCGCCGGCACGGTGTCCACCGCGCCGTGCGCCGCGTTTCGCGGTCCTCCGATATCGCCCACCATGGGTTTCGTCCGCGGTTTTTGCAGTGAGGGTGACGGAATCTGTCCCCCGGCGTGTCGCAAAACTGGGCCGCACGCCTGACATATCAAGGCTACCTTACAGCGGAGGTCTTGGAAAGTGACTGACAACCCCGAGTTTTCCCTTCCGAAGGGCTCCGTGGGCCAATGCCTTCAGCCGCTTTGTAGGTTCGCCAGTGGGAGGTTCTCGCTCATGAAAAAAATCATCTCCATCGTGGCAACGCTCGCGGTTTCGCTGCTTCAGCTGACGGCAGCCGAAGCGCAAGTCACGACGTATATCGGTGCAAGTGGGGCCGCGTGGGAAACAACGACCAGCTGGAGCCTTGGTGCCGTTCCCACGAGCGGCAATGACGTCTTCGTAGACAACGGCAATCAGGTTCGCATCAATTCGGCAGCCGTCGCCAATAATCTCA